>NZ_JALXKT010000039.1:0-30629 GCF_025144775.1 Brachybacterium sp. p3-SID957
GTAGCGCGCTTCCCTGACACGGAAGAGGTCACTGGTTCGATCCCAGTATCGCCCACCAGATGGTTCGGCGCCATGACGCATCGATGGAGATGATCGCCCGATGAGCCACCCCGATCACGCAAGATCCATCCTCGAGAGCGCTCGCAGTGCATTGCGCGACGGCCGGGCCCACACCCTGGTCGAGATCCTCGAGACGCTTCCCTTCGCCGCACGACACAGGATCGGCCGGTCCCTGACACCCTCGGCACGCGCAATCCTTTCTGCCCCGGGAGGAGCGGAGGATCCTGACCACTGGAACGGGGAGCTCGACAGCCACCATGACGCCGCCGACGTGGTCCGGCTGATCGCCGCGTCAGGTCCGGCTGCCGCCGCAAAGGTGAACCCCCTGAATCTCCGCGTCACCCGGGACATGGTCCCCCGCCTGTTCCCCCGCGACCTGCCGGTGTTCGTCGAGGAGTGGTCGGCCCGGTTCGCTCGGCGACCCAGGGCCGTGGATGCCAACCTCGGCATCGAGGCAATGTTCGACTGGGCGCACCGGGGGCTTACCCCTCCCCCGGCCCAGCAGGGGGCCGTGCTGGCGCTGATCTCGTCGGCGCCGCAGTCCTCCGGGTCACACTTGCTGCGCTACCTCGAGGCCCGCCCCGTGTTGATCCGCACCACTCTTCCGTTGCTGTTCCAGGTGCCGGGCGTCAAGGGCGCCTCGGCTGCGCAGATCGACGAGACGAACACGGACCGCCACGGACACGGGCTGCGCACGCTCGTCATCCCTGCCCTCCTCAGGCAGGGGCACTGGAGCGGCGAGGAGCTCGCGCTCTGGTGCGAGGACGCGCTGCGGGTTCCTCGTTCCGAGTACGAGTACCGGTGGTTCCGCGCCCTGCGGGACGACCTCGCGCACCTCCCCGGAGCTCCCTGAGAGTCGGGCTCGGTGCGAGCGGGCATCCAAGCAGGACCTCTTCCCGCACACCACCTGGCGCCTGGTGGATCACGCCCGGGAGGAGATCTTGCGCTCGTCCGGGCCCGTAGGACGGTCACCGGGGCGATCCCCCAGCGACCGCCGGTTACTCTGACCCCATGCAGATCTGGACCGGACAGTCCTACCCGTTGGGTGCAACCTTCGACGGGTCAGGCACCAATTTCGCCCTCTTCTCCGAGGCCGCCGAGCGCGTCGAGCTGTGCCTGTTCGACGAGGACGGCACGGAGCGCCGCATCGAGGTGACCGAGGTGGACGCATACGTGTGGCACATCTACCTCCCATCGGTGCAGCCAGGGCAGCGGTACGGCTACCGCGTGCACGGCCCCTTCGATCCCGCCAATGGGCAGCGCTGCGATCCCAGCAAGCTGCTGCTGGACCCGTACGCCAAGGCGATCGCCGGGATGGCCACCAATCACCCCTCGCTGTACAGCTACGACTTCGAGGACCCGACACAGCGCAACACCGAGGACTCGGCCGCGCACACCATGCATTCCGTGGTGGTCTCCCCCTACTTCGACTGGGGCAACGACCACCCGCCGGCCCACGATTACCACGACACCGTCATCTACGAGGCCCACGTCAAGGGCCTGACCATGCAGCACCCGGACATCGACGAGTCGATCCGCGGCACCTACGTGGCGATGGGCCACCCCGCGATCATCGAGCACCTGAAGTCCCTCGGCGTCACCGCCGTGGAGCTGATGCCGGTGCACCAGTTCGTCCAGGACGGCCACCTGGTGGAGAAGGGCCTGCGCAACTACTGGGGCTACAACACCATCGGCTTCTTCGCCCCCCACAACGAGTACTCCTACGCCGGTGACACCGGTCAGCAGGTCCAGGAGTTCAAGCAGATGGTGAAGAACCTGCACGAGGCGGACATCGAGGTGATCCTCGACGTGGTCTACAACCACACCGCCGAGGGCAACCACATGGGCCCCACCCTGTGCTTCCGCGGCATCGACAACTCCGCCTACTACCGCCTGGTGGAGGAGGACAAGGCCCACTACTACGACACCACCGGCACTGGCAACTCACTGCTGATGCGCACCCCGCACGTGCTGCAGCTGATCATGGACTCGCTGCGCTACTGGGTCACCGAGATGCACGTGGACGGCTTCCGCTTCGATCTGGCCTCCACCCTGGCCCGCGAGCTGCATGAGGTGGACCGCCTCTCGGCGTTCTTCGACATCATCCAGCAGGACCCGGTCATCTCCCAGGTGAAGCTGATCGCCGAGCCGTGGGACCTGGGCGAGGGCGGCTACCAGGTGGGCGGTTTCCCGCCTCTGTGGTCCGAGTGGAACGGCAGCTACCGCGACACCGTGCGCGACTTCCACCGCTCCGAGCCCGGCGTGCTGGGCGAGTTCAGCTCCCGCCTGGCGGGCAGCTCGGACCTGTACCAGCACACCGGTCGCACCCCGATCGCGTCGATCAACTTCGTGACTGCGCACGACGGCTTCACCCTGCACGACCTGGTCTCCTACAACGAGCGCCACAACGAGGCCAACGGTGAGGGCGGCAACGACGGGGAGAGCCACAACCGCTCCTGGAACTCCGGCGCGGAGGGCCCCACCGACGACGAGGACGTGCTGACCCTGCGGGAGCGCCGGGCCAAGAACCTCATGGCCACGCTGCTGCTCAGCCAGGGCGTGCCGATGATCCTGCACGGCGACGAGATGGGCCGCACCCAGCAGGGCAACAACAACACCTACTGCCAGGACGACGAGCTGTCGTGGATGGACTGGAACCTGGACCGCACCCAGCAGGAGATGCTGCGGTTCACCCGCGAGATGATCGCGCTGCGCCGCGAGCACGCCATCTTCCGTCGTCGCCGCTTCCTCCAGGGCGTGGTGCGCGAGGACGTCGACTCGAACCTGCCGGACGTGGAATGGCTGCGCACCGATGGAACACCCATGACCCCCGAGGACTGGGACCAGCCGCAGAACAAGTGCCTGACCGTGTTCCTCAACGGCTCCGCCATCCCTGAGCCCAACGAGCGCGGCGAGCAGATCGTGGATGACTCCGCCCTGATCCTGTTCAACGCCTCGGGCAATGACGTGATCTTCACGCTGCCGGGCAAGGACCACGGCGAGGTGTGGACCGTGGAGGTGGGCACCGGCGGCACCCTCGAGGTGGGCGCCGAGATCGCCGCCGGCGAGTCCATCACCCGCCCCTCGCACTCCTTCCTGGTGCTGCTGCGCCCCCCGGCCGGCAGCGACCCCGAGGAGACCGCGATCGAGGACCTCGAGAAGCCCGAGCTGGCCTGAGTTCGCCGACTCGACGCGCGTCCGGTCCGTCCCCGCGGATGAGCCGGCCGCGCCCCGCCTGACCACCTCCCAGGAGGAGACCGCGTGACCCACCCCTCCCAGTCCACCGTCCCGACCTCCACCTACCGGCTGCAGCTGCACGCCGGCTTCACGGCCGATGACGGCGCCGCCCTGGTGCCGTACCTGGCACGCCTGGGCGTGGGGCACATCTTCTGCTCGCCCGTGCTGCAGGCCGCACCGGGTTCCGTGCACGGCTACGACGTGGTGGACCACACCCGCATCAGCGAGGAGATCGGCGGTGAGGCGGCCCTGCGTCGCCTCGCCGATGCCGCCCACGCACATGGCATGGGGCTGATCGTCGACGTGGTCCCCAACCACATGGCCATCCCCACGCCGATCTGGCACAACCGCGCCCTGTGGTCGGTGCTGAAGGAGGGGCCAGCCTCCCCCTACGCGGACTGGTTCGACCTCGACGCCTCCGCGGAGCTGTCGGTGCTGGTGCCCGTGCTGGGCCGCCCCATCGGCGCCGTGCTGGCCGATGGCGAGATCACCGTGGGCACCGCCGAGATCCCCCAGCCCGATGGCACCGTTCTCCAGGAGCAGGTGGTCCAGTACTACGACAACGTGCTCCCGGTCGCGGCGGGCACCGAGCACCTGGGGCTCGCGGATCTGCTGGATCGCCAGTGGTACCGCCTGGCCTACTGGAAGGTCTCCGACGAGGAGCTGAACTATCGGCGGTTCTTCGACGTGAACACGCTCGCCGCGGTGCGGGTGGAGCTGCCAGAGGTGTTCGAGGCGACCCACGCCACCCTGCTGCGCCTGCAGTCCGAAGGCATCATCGATGGCTACCGCATCGACCACCCTGACGGTCTGGCCGATCCTCGGGGATACCTGCGGGACCTGGACCGCGCCACCGGTGGGGCGTGGACCGTGGTGGAGAAGATCCTGGAGGGCGAGGAGCAGCTGCCCGGGGACTTCCCCTGCGCGGGCACCACCGGCTACGACGCCCTGTGGCGGGTGGGCGGCCTGTTCCACGAGCCGCACGGGGCTCTCGGGCTCACTTATCTGTGGCAGCGCCGCACCGGTGACCAGCGACCCTTCGAGGAGGTGGCCGAGGAGTCCACCGAGCTGATCGTCACCACCAGCCTGTGGGCGGAGATCGAGCGCCTGACCGCGCTGATCCACCGAATCTGCCAGGAGGACATCCGCCTGCGCGACACCACGCGGCGCAACATCCAGCGCGTGGTGGTGGCGCTGCTGAGCTCGATGGACCGGTACCGGGCGTACATCGTCCCGGGCGAGTCCGCCCCGGGCTCGGAGCGGGCGGTCATCGAGCAGGCCGCTGCCCGGGCGCGCCACGCCCTGGGCGAGGACGAGGACGTGGTGGCCACCCTGGAGATCGTGGTGGCGCTGGTGTGCGGTGACGAGATCGGCAGTGCCGGTCGCACCGCGAGCAGCGACCGGGCCGAGGTGATCGTGCGCTTCGCCCAGACCTGCGGCCCGGTCCACGCCAAGGCGCTCGAGGACACCGCCTTCTACCGCTTCACCCGCTTCGCTGCCGTCAACGAGGTGGGCTCGGACCCGGATCGGATCGGGGTGGAGCCCGATGCGGTCCACGACCACGCCGCCACCATGCTGCGCACCCGCCCCGATGCGATGACCACCCTGTCCACGCACGACACCAAGCGCAGTGAGGACGTGCGGGCGCGCCTGGCCGTGCTCACCGAGCTCCCCCTGGAGTGGGCGCTCACGGTGCAGGCACTGGACCAGGCCACGGCCGAGCACCGCGGCGACCGCGTCGACGGTGCGATGGAGCTGCTGCTGTGGCAGACCCTCGCGGGCTGCTGGGACCTGCCCGGCTCCGGCGCGGAGCGCATCACCGTCGAGCGTCTGGACGGCTATCTGACCAAGGCGATGCGCGAGGCCAAAGTGCACACCACCTGGACCGAGCAGGACGCCGAGTACGAGACCCAGGTGCTCGAGCTCGGCCGGGCCGCGCTGGCCAGCGAGCAGGTGGACGCGATCCTCACGGACTGGACGCGCCGCACCCTTTCCTCGCAGCGCTCGACGATCCTGGGCCAGAAGCTGATCCAGCTGACCATGCCCGGGGTGCCGGACGTGTACCAGGGCAACGAGTCGGTGGACCTGTCCCTGGTGGACCCCGACAACCGCCGCGCCGTGGACCATGCCCGGAACCAGGAGCGGCTGGAGCGGATGATCGACGGGGCCGGCCCCGACGGCATCGGCGACGAGAAGCTCTGGCTCACCCACCGCGCGCTCACCCTGCGCCGGGAGCGGCCCGAGCTGTTCCGGGGACGCGAGGCGAGCTATCGGCCGTTGCCCACCACCACCGGGCACGCCTTCGCCTTCGGCCGCGCCCACGGGGACGGCCCACTGGAGGCGGTGACCGTGGCGACCAGGCTCGCACACGCACTGTCCCAGCGGGGTGGCTGGGGTGATGCCTGGATCGCTCTGCCCGAGGGGCGCTGGCGCGATGCCCTCTCCGGCGTCGAGCACGAGGGCGGACAGCTGCCGCTGTCCCAGCTGCTGAGCGACTGGCCCGTGGCGCTGCTGGTGCGCAGCGGCGAGCAGCCCGCGACCACCGGTACCGTCGATGACGAGCAGGACGACCCCGAGAGGACGGCATGACGCCCACCGACAGCGACCGCCCCCATCCTGAGAGCCCCGTGGCCCCCAGGCGACACGACCGCTACGAGGTGTGGGCCCCGTCGGCCTCCCGCGTGCAGATCCGCATCGACGGCACCGAGCACGCGATGGAAGCCGCACCCGGCGGGTGGCACCGCCTGCCGGGCGTGCCCGCCTCCCCTGGCGCCCGCTACGCGTTCCGCCTGGACGGTGAGGGCCCCTGGCTGCCGGACCCGCGTTCGCTGTCCCAGCCGGACGGGGTGCACGCCGACAGCGAGGTGATCGACCCCGCGCTGCTGCAACGGGAGACCGACTGGAGCGGCCGCAGCCTGCGCGGCGCCGTGCTCTACGAGATGCACGTGGGCACGTTCACGCCCGGCCCGGACGGTCGCGGCGGCACCTTCGACTCGGCGATCGAGCGGCTCGACGAGCTGGTGGAGCTGGGGGTGGACGCGGTCGAGCTGATGCCCGTGGCCGCATTCCCCGGTGACCGCGGCTGGGGCTACGACGGAGTGGGGCTGTACGCCGCCCACGCCTCCTACGGGGGCCCCGCAGGCCTGGCCCGCTTCGTGCAGGCCGCCCATCGGCGCGGTCTCGCGGTGGTGCTGGACGTGGTGCACAACCACCTGGGGCCGGCCGGCAACTACCTGGGCATGTTCGGTCCGTACTTCACCGACGCCTACCAGACCCCGTGGGGCCCGGCGGTGAACCTGGACCAGGAGTCCGCGCGCGAGGTGAGGGACTTCCTGCTGGGATCGGCGCGGCACTGGCTGGTGGACATGGGACTGGACGGCCTGCGCCTGGACGCCGTGCACGAGCTGCGCGACCGATCCTCCCGGCACTTCCTGGCCGAGCTCTCCGACACCGTGGACGCGTGGTCGCAGGAGACGGGACGCGAGCTGACGCTGATCGCGGAATCGGACCGGAACCAACCGGCCACCGTCACCCCCACCTCCGCCTCCGGTCTCGGCATGGACATGCAGTGGGCCGACGACGTGCACCACGGCGTGCACGCCTGGATCACGGGCGAGCAGCGCGGCTACTACGCGGACTTCGGCAGCTCCGAGGTGCTCACGCGCGTGCTCACCGGCATGTTCCGGCACACGGGCACCTGGTCCTCGTTCCGCGGCAGGCAGTGGGGTGCGCCGGTGGACCCGGCCTCACCGCACTACGACGGACACTCCTTCGTCACGTTCCTGCAGGACCACGACCAGGTGGGCAACCGGGCCCGCGGAGACCGCATCCACCACGGCCTGGACCCCGCCCGGCATGCCGCGGCGATCGCCCTGGTGCTGCTGGGCCCGGGCACCCCGATGCTGTTCCAGGGCGAGGAGTGGGCGGCCTCCACGCCGTTCGCGTACTTCACCGATCACGACGAGGAGCTGGGTGCCCTGGTCAGCGCGGGCCGCGCCGAGGAGTTCGCGGCAATGGGCTGGGCGGACCAGGTGTTCGACCCGCAGGACCGCGGTTCCTTCGAGCAGTCGATGCTGCAGTGGCCGGAGCGCACCGAGGGCGACCACGCCCGCATGCTCGCCTGGTACCGCACCCTGATCGCACTGCGTCGCGAGCACCCCGAGCTGCGGGACCCCGATCTGCAGCGTGTCGAGGCGGAGGTGCTCTCCGAGGACGCGGTGCTGCTGCGTCGCGGGAGCATCGAGATCCTCGCCCATCGCGGCGACGGTGGGCTGGAGACGGGCTCCGCGCCGCGTGAGGTGCTGGCCGCCTTCGGTCAGGTGGCGGTCGACGAGACGGCCGGCCTGCACCTGGACGGGCCCGGGGTGGTTGTGACCCGCAGCTGATGGCGGGATGACCCGGGCCTGACCGCCCACGCATCCCGGGCTGCCGGCTGATCCCCATGGTGCGGCTCGCCGCAGCCGTGTGAGCCGGCGGCGCTGCGCTGCGGGCACGCGTCGCGCAGCGGACGCTCAGGAAGGGTCGCCCCCGGCCTCCACCAGGGCGGCCCCGTCGGTGGCCAGGGACGCCAGGCGCGAGAGGGAGCGGTAGTACTTCTTGCGGTACCCGCTGCCCAGCAGATCCTCGGAGTACAGGTGCTCGAGGACATCACCGCCGTCGGCCGCGGAGACGGGCACCGGCACCTTCCGGTCGTACAGCCGGTCCACCAGCACCACCAGGCGCAGGGCGTCGTTGTGCGAGTCCACCCGCCGGACCCCTGTCAGGTGCGCGCAGGTGACGTCGTCGATCATCGCGCCGTAGCGTGAGGGATGGACCCGGGCCAGATGCGCGAGCAGCTCGTCGAAGGAGTCCAGGGTGGCGCCGGACCCGGTCCGGGCGTGGGCTGAGACCGCAGCCTGCGGGAGGGCGCGGATGTTGACGGCGCCGTCGCGGCGACGGTAGTCCTCGCCGTCGATGCGCATCACCTCGAAGCGCTCAGCCATCGACTGGATCTCCCGCAGGAAGTCCTGGGCGGCGAAACGGCCCTCCCCCAGCGCCTCGGGGAGCGTGTTGGAGGTCGCGGCCACCGCGACGCCCTGGTCCGACAGCTCGCGGATCAGGCGGGTCATCAGCAGGGTGTCCCCGGGATCGTCGAGCTCGAACTCGTCGATGCACACCAGCTGCGACTGCGCCAGCTGGTCCAGCGCCTTCTGGAAGCCCAGGGCCCCCACCAGGTTGGTGTACTCCACGAAGGTGCCGTACACGCTCTTCCCGGGCACCGCATGGAACAGGGAGGTGAGCAGGTGGGTCTTGCCCACCCCGAAGCCGCCGTCCAGGTAGATGCCGCGCGCGGCCTCCGCACGGCGCTTGCCGCCCAGCCCCAGTCGGTCCAGCAGACCGCCCTTCTTCTGACCGCCGATCTGCGCGGCGAAGGCGCTGATGCGCTCCTTCGCCTCCGCCTGGGAGGGGTGCGCGGGATCGGGCTCATAGGTGGCCAGGCGGGCATCGGCGAACCGCGGTGGGGGCACCAGGTCCGCCAGCAGGCGCTCCAGGGTGGGCTCGGGTCTGCGGTCGGCGAGCGCGGGGGTCACGCGGGCCAGTGTAGGTGCGCCGGCGGCGCGGCCGGGTGGTAGTCCCGCAGGAAGCTCGTAGGGTGTGCGCATGCCCACTGACTCCCCCCTGCACCTGCTGTGGCGCGAGGGTGCGCCGATGCCCGAGCCCCGCCCCGTGCCGCAGGATGCGGCCGGTGCCGCGCTGCTGGCCGAGCTGTACGCCGTGCCCGCCGACCGGGTCACGGTGCGGGCGATGATGAACACCACCGTGGACGGAGCGGTCGCCGGGGCCGACGGCACCAGCGGATCGCTGCGCAATCCGGACGACTCGTTCCTGTTCGGGGTGCTGCGGGCCCTGGCCGACGTGGTGGTGGTGGGCTCGCAGACCGTGCGCTGCGAGGACTATCGGCGCCCCCGGGGCCGCTCGGACCTGCTGGAGCCCTCGCTGCGTCCTGCGGGAGCGCCACGACCGGCCCTGGCCATCTGGACCACCAGCGGTGACCTGCCCGCCACCATCGAGGCGGACTGGCCCACCTACCTGCTGTGCCCGCCCTCCCGCAGGGAGCAGGTGCGGGAGCGCTCCGGCATGCCCCCGGAGCACGTGATCGCCGTGGCCGATGAACGGGAGGCGCTGGCAGCCCTGGTCGCTCGCGGCTTCCGCGGGATCCAGGCGGAGGGAGGGCCCAGCGCACTGGGGCGGCTCGCCTCACGGGGCCTGCTGGACGAGCTGTGCTTCTCCGTCAGCCACCGCACCGTGGGCGGGCCCTCCCCGCGGGTGATCGACGGTCCCGCCCATGAGCAGCACTGGCGGCTCGAATCGCTGCTGGTGGGCACCGCAGCGACGCTCACGCGCTACCGACGGGCGACCTGAGCCCTCCCCGGTGCTCTCACACCCTCTCACCGGTGGAGCCCGGCAGGGGCGGGGCCGCGGGGTCCCGCACCGGCAGTTCGAGGGTGTCGACGTCCACCTGGAGCTCGAGGGTGCGCGCCAGGTGGCGCGCCACGATCCGCTCGTACCGCGCCGGGTCGAGGTTCCACTCCCGGGTGTGGGAGGCGCCCTCGACGGGGACGAACTGCACGAGGTCGGGCCTCATGGACGCAAGGGTGCGGCTGGGGCCGGGCGGCACGGTCGCGTCGTCCATGGCGTGCAGCAGCAGGGTGGGGTGGGTGAGGTTCTCCCCGTAGTACTCGGGCCGCATCTCGTGCAGCGCGAGGGGCTCACGCAGGCGCACGGCGCGCGCCCCTATCGGTGAGGTGATCATCCACATGGCCAGGCGGCGCATCGGGATCGGTGCTCGCACCGAAGCGGCGTGGTACCCGAGGATGTCGTGCCAGTCCACCGCCGGGGAGTCCAGCACCAGGGTGGCGATCCGCTCGCGGTGTGCAGAGCGCACGGACGTGCGCAGCGCGATGCCCCCGCCCATCGACCAGCCCGCCAGCACGATCCGCTGCGCTCCGTGCGCCAGGGCGTACTCGACCGCGGCCTCGGCATCCTCCCATTCGTCGCTGCCCAGGTGGTGCATGCGGTCCGCGGAGGGCGGGGCACCGGTGTCGTTGCGGTAGGTGATCGCCAGGCTGGTCAGGCCCAGGGTGCGCAGCAGCGGCAGCAGGCGCAGCGTCTCACCGCGCGTGGCACCGTGGCCGTGGACGAGGATCGCCCAGGTCTCCGGCTCCACCGGCCCTCCCGCTGCCCGACCGACCCGCGCGGAGTCCGGCCGCACCAGCCAGGCGGGCATGCGTCCCACCGGCGAGTCGACCTCCACCTCCTCGGTGGGGAATCCGTGGGCGGTGCGCGGGGAGCCGGACCAGTAGAAGCCGTTGACGGAGGCGGGATCGGCCCGCAGGGGCTCCTCGCCGTCCGAGGCCAGCAGGGGCCGGGCGACCGTGGTGGGGGTGGGGCGGGAGGTCACCGGGCCCAGGCGCACGTGCGCGGCACCTCCGGCCTGCCGCAGGGCCAGGTAGCCGTCGCGGGTGGCCTCCCCGATGGCGTCCAGGTGCACGCGGTCGGCGTGGACAGCGCGCACGGGGATGGCCCGTCGCTGACGGATGCTCTGCTGCGGCACCAGCGGCAGCCTGGCCATGATCCGTGCTCCCAGGGTGAGCAGACCGCCGCTGAGGGTGAACATACCGGTGGCCACCATGCCGCCGACCAGCAGGGTCCCGCCCCAGCGGTCCTGCTCTGCGACTGGTTCCTGGGCGCGGCGGAGAGGCAGCGGGAGCGCATGGGAGTGTGGGCCTGACCACGGGAGGGGCATGGTCCCCACTGTAGTGGGATGCCGGGGGTGGGAGGCAGGGAGCAGGAGGCATAGGATCGATGGCATGAGCACTTCGTTCGTGGTCCTCTCCGAGGTGCCGATCGCACCTGCGGATGCCATGCGGGCCCTGGAGTACCTGGGCCTGGGTCCCGGCTCGGAGGCCGCCGTCGACGCACCCGCCCCCGGTGACGTCGGGACGCCGGGCGCGCTCAGCGTCAACGTGGTGATCCCCGCGCGGCTCACCCGCCCCATGATGGTCGAGGTGATCGACCGCCTGGGCCTGCTGGACCTGCAGGGCGCCTGGGACGCCGTCGCCGAGCGGGTGCATCCCGAGTCATCCCAGCGGCCGACCGCCGAGGAGGTCCTGGCCTCGGTGTCCAAGGCGTTCACCGCCGCCGGCTGTGCGGTCGACGGTCGGACCGCGGCCGAGGCCCCTCTCGAGGTGGTCTCCGCGCATCTCGCCGAGGGCTGCGAGACCCAGGCGGTGGTCGTCTTCAGCGATCCGCAGCTGCTGGAGGAGACATTCGCCCAGGACTGGGCGCACCGCCTGGAGGACCACCTCAGCGCGACCGTGCTGCACCTGTACCCCGGCTCCCCACAGATCGGAACCTCCTGACATGTCCCACGACCCCATCGGCTCCCGCCCCTACCCGATCACGCTCAACGAGCAGGAGTGGCGCGCGAAGCTCAGCCCCGAGGAGTACCAGGTGCTGCGACAGGGCGGCACCGAGCGACCCTTCACCGGGGAGTACGAGGAGGTGCGGCCCGCCGGCACCTACGCCTGCCGCGCCTGCGGAGCGGAGCTGTTCACCGCCGATACCCAGTTCGACGCCCACTGCGGATGGCCCGCGTTCTACGCCCCCACCGACTCCGAGGCGGTCGAGCTGCTGGAGGACACCTCCCTGGGCATGCACCGCATCGAGGTGCGCTGCGCTAACTGCGGCTCCCACCTGGGCCACGTGTTCGAGGGCGAGGGCTTCCCCACGCCCACCGACCAGCGCTACTGCATCAACTCCATCAGCCTGCGGCACACGGACGGCTGACGGGCCCAAGGCCGGCCGCTGACCTGGCGCACCGGGCCTTTCCGGCGCGCCTGCCCGGGCAGCGCAGGGTGCGCCGATACGCTCCCAGGGTGTCCGTCCATCGAATCCGCTCCGGCGACGACACGTTCCGCGCCGCCGTCTCCGCCATGACCGCAGCCCCGCTGCGCCCAGAAGTGGAGTGGCGGGAGATCCCCGCTCCCTCCAGGATGGCGCCCTCCACCTGGGCCGCCACCGCGGAGATCGTGATGGAGGACGAGGAGCTGGCCAGTGGTCGCCTGGTGATCCTGCACGACCCCGCGGGCCAGGAGTCCTGGGACGGCACCTGGCGCATGGTGGTGCTGGTGCAGGCACGCCTGGAGCCGGAGTTCGCGGTGGAGTCGATGCTGGGCGATGTCGCCTGGTCGTGGGTGACCGAGTCGCTCGAGCTGCACGACGCCTCGGCGCGGGAGCTGGGCTGCACCGCCACCCGTGTGGTCTCCCAGTCCTACGGGGCCCTCGCGGACCGTCCCTCCACGGTGGATGTGGAGATGCGGATCTCCTGGACCCCGGAATGCGGGAGCACCGAGGACGGCTGCGTGGACCTGGCGCCGCACTTCGCCGCCTGGGCGGCCATGCTCGCTGCCGCCGGCGGGCTTCCTCCGGCACCGCCCCGGGTGGCGCCGCTGGTGCCCTCCCATCGGGCCCGCGCCCCGCACGACTGCGAGGACCCGCGGTGAGCGAGGTCCAGCCCGAGCACAGCACCACCGCCACCCCGCTGACCAGTCCTCGCGAGGGCCTGGTCCCGGTGATCGACCGCATCCAGCCGCTTCTGGCCTGGTGCGAGCGGGCCGCCGGGGACGACGACCCGATCGCGGTGGACGCCGAACGGGCCTCCAGCTACCGGTACTCCAATCGGGCCTATCTGATCCAGCTGCGCTCGCGCAGCGCGGGCACCGCCCTGATCGACCCGACCGCCTTCACGGTGCCGCCCACCCTGCAGGCCCTGATGGGTGAGCGGGAATGGGTGCTGCATGCCGCTGGCCAGGATCTGCCCAGCCTGGCAGAGCTGGGACTCCACCCCCGACGCCTGTTCGACACCGAGCTGGCCGCCAGGCTGCTGGGCATGGACCGGGTGGGGCTCTCCGCCGTGGTGGAGAACACCCTGTCCCTCGCCCTGGCCAAGGAGCACTCCGCCGCGGACTGGTCCAAGCGGCCCCTGCCGGAGAGCTGGCTCACCTACGCGGCCCTGGACGTGGAGGTGCTGCTGGAGGTGCGGGACATCCTGGCCGGGCGGCTGCGCGAGGCAGGCAAGGACGAGTGGGCCCGGCAGGAGTTCGAGCACGAGCGCACCCGCGAGCAGCCCGCCTCCCGGCAGGGCCGATGGCGCGCACTGCACGGGCTGGGCGCTCTGCGCTCCCCCCGGCAGCTGGCAGCCGCACGGGCCATGTGGGAGCGACGCGATGCGATCGCCCAGCGGGAGGACCTCTCCCCGCACCGGATCATCCGCGATCGCGAGATCGTGGCCGCTGCCAAGGAGGCCCCCCGCGGACCCGACAGCTTCACCAGGGCCCTGCCGGCCCGGCTGCGGAAGAAGGACACCTGGTGGCAGGCGGCGCGCTCGGGCCTGGAACTGCCGGCCGCCCATCTGCCCCAGCGCAACGAGCCCAGCTATCCCCCGCCGCACAAGCTGTGGTCCAAGAAGCACCCGGAGGCCTGGGAGCGCTACCGGGCGGCACGCGAGCACGTCGCCGCCCTGTCCGAGCGGGTGCAGGTCCCCACCGAGAACCTGCTGCAGCCGGCGGCGCTGCGGCAATGGGTGTTCGAGAACGAGCAGGCAGGCTCGCAGTCCCAGGTGATGGACCAGTTGACCGCGCTGGGCGCTCGCCCCTGGCAGGCGGAGCTCACCGCTCCGGTGCTGGTGGAGGCTCTGCGGTCGGTGCCGGTCAGTCCCGACCCGGGCGCGTGAGGAAGGGCGCCTCGGCCGGGCGCAGCCGGCCCAGCAGATCCGCGCCCTGCCGATCCTGGGAGGCGCGCACGGACTGCAGGGCTAGCAGCGCACTGACCGTCGTCCCGTTGGTGATGCGGCCCGCGAGCACGGCGGCCACGGCTTCGCTGAGCGGGACCCAGCGGGTGACCAGCTCGGCCTCCTCATCGGTGCGCTCGAAGTCGTCCTGGGTCTCCCGCACCCCGGTGGCGAGGTAGACGCGGATCACCTCGTCGTTCCCGCCGGGACTGGGGCGCAGGTCCACCAGGGTGTGCAGCTGCCCGGCCTCGTAGCCGGTCTCCTCGGTGAGCTCACGGGCCGCCGCCACATGGGGGGGCTCCCCGTCGAGGTCGAGCAGACCGGCGGGGATCTCCCACAGCGAGTGCCCCACCGGGTGGCGGTACTGGCGGATCAGCAGAACGCGGTCCTGCCCGTCCACGGCGAGCACGGCGACCGCGCCGGTGTGCCACACGTACTCACGGTCGAACCGCACCCCGGGGGCGAAGTCCACGGTGTCGCGCACCAGGTCCCACACCATGCCGCGGTGCAGAACCTCGCGGTGGGCGAGCTGGCGGGGATCGGGCTCGTCCCGCAGCTGCTGCGGCACCGCTCGGTCCCGCTGTGCATCTTCGGCGCTCATGCGATCTCCTCGGCGGGGGTCGAGGATGCGGGCTCCACCTCGAGCAAGCGGGTCGCGCGCTGGGCGGCCAGGGCGGCGCCGATCAGCCCGGTGAACAGGGGATGGGCGCGGGTGGGCCGCGACTTCATCTCGGGGTGGGCCTGGGTGCCGATGTAGTACGGGTGCTGCTCGGTGGGCAGCTCCACGAACTCCACCAGAGTGCGCCCCTCGGCCACCTCGGAGGTGCCCGAGATCCGCAGGCCGGACTCCTGGAGCTGATCCCGGTAGGCGTTGTTGACCTCGTAGCGGTGGCGGTGGCGTTCGGAGACCCGGGTGGTGCCGTACACCTGGGCGGCCAGGGAGCCTTCGGCCAGCTGATGGTCGTAGGCACCCAGGCGCATGGTGCCGCCCAGATCACCCTCACCCGCCACGATGCCCACCTGCTCGGTCATGGTGGCGATCACCGGATGCTCGGTGGCCGGATCGAACTCGGTGGACTGCGCATCGGCCCAGCCCAGCTGGTTGCGCGCGTGCTCGATCACCATGCACTGCATGCCCAGGCAGATGCCCAGGGCCGGCAGCCCCCGCTCGCGGGCGTGGCGCAGAGCGCCCACCTTCCCGTCCACACCGCGCACCCCGAAGCCGCCGGGCACCACGATCGCGTCCACGTCCCGCAGCTGCTCCTGGGCACCCTCGGCGGTGGTGCAGGTGTCGGACTCGATCCAGCGGATCGTGACCTTGGCGCTGTGGTGGAAGCCGCCGGCCCGCAGCGCCTCGGTGACGGACAGGTAGGCGTCGGGCAGATCGATGTACTTGCCCACCAGGCCCACAGTGACCTCGTGGGTCGGCTGGTGGACACGCTGCAGCAGCTGGTTCCACACGTTCCAGTCGGCGTCGTGGCTGAGCAGGTCCAGCCTCCGGATGGCGTAGGCGTCCAGTCCCTCGGAGTGCAGGACCCGGGGGATGTCGTAGATGGAGGGCGCATCGGGGCAGGTGACCACCGCGTCGATGTCCACATCGCACATCGAGGCGATCTTGGCCTTGATGGAGGCGGTCAGCTCGCGGTCGGCGCGCAGCACGATCGCGTCGGGCTGGATGCCGATGGAGCGCAGCGCGGCGACCGAGTGCTGGGTGGGCTTGGTCTTGAGCTCCTGGGACGGACCGATGAACGGCACCAGGGACACGTGCACGAAGAACACGTCGTCCCGGCCCAGGTCCTGGCGCACCTGGCGGGCCGCCTCCAGGAAGGGCTGGGACTCGATGTCCCCCACCGTGCCGCCGATCTCCGTGATCACCACATCGACGTCCTCGGCGGCCTGGGAGCGCATGGACTCCTTGATGGCGTTGGTGATGTGGGGGATCACCTGCACGGTGTCGCCCAGGTACTCGCCGCGGCGCTCCTTGGCGATGACGCCGGCGTACACCTGGCCGGTGGTCACGTTGGCATCGGCGGTGAGGTCCTCGTCCAGGAACCGCTCGTAGTGGCCGATGTCCAGGTCGGTCTCGGCACCGTCCTCGGTGACGAACACCTCGCCGTGCTGGAAGGGGTTCATGGTGCCGGGGTCCACGTTGAGGTACGGATCCAGCTTCTGCATGGTCACCCGGAGCCCGCGCGAGCGCAGCAGCATGCCCAGGCTGGAGGCCGTCAGCCCCTTGCCGAGGCTGGAGACCACACCGCCGGTGACGAAGATGTGGCGGGTGGTGCCGGGGTTGCGGAAGGGCTTGCCGGAGGGGCCGCCGCCGATGCGCGGGATGGGGCCCGTGGTGGGCGGGACACCGCTCAGGGGATCCGTGGTGCCCTCGACAGGAGGGGTGTCGCGGGGATCGGTGCCGGGGGCCTGGATGTTCCGCCGCTCAGTGCTCGCGCTGGTATCTGCCACGGACTCTCACCCTACCCCGGCCGGTCCGCTCCCGCGAGCACATCCACCAGCTGGCGCTTCAGGTCCTGCTCGGTGGGCAGCTGGGCTGCGCGCAGCCGGGATGCCTGTTCGGCGGCGTGCCGCACCCGGGGATCCCGGTGCCGCTGCACCGCAGCTGCCAGAGCGGCGGCGTCACCGACGGGCACCAGCTGGGCGGCATCACCGGTGACCCAGCGGGTCCCGCCGGCGTCGGTCGCCACGATCGCGCGGCCCGCCCGCAGGGCTTCCTGCAGCGCCACGGGCTGTCCTTCCCACACCGCCGCCGAGACCACCAGGTCCGCGGCCGCCAGCAGAGCGGGCACGTCCGAGCGATGGCCCAGCAGTTCGACCGGGAGGCGCTCCTGGCGGATCCGGGACTCCAGCGGCGCCCGCAGCGGCCCCTCACCGGCGATGCGGATGCGGACCGCGCCCCCTGCCTTCCCTGAGGTCAGCAGTGCGGCGGCATCGAGCACAGTGTCCAGCCCCTTCTGCGGGGCCAGCCTCGCGAGCACCAGCACATCGAGGCGGGCAGGATCCGCCTCGGGCAGGACTGGTGTCTCCTCGGACGCCGGGAGTGCCCCGGCTGCGGGGTCGGGGTCCCCTTCGCCTGCGACGGAGCGCCCCGGGGCCGGCACCACCGCGTACCTCACGTCCGCGGCACCGGCGGCTCGGGCGTCCTCGAGCAGATCCGGGGAGACGCACAGGATCGTCTCCGCCCGGCGCGCGATGATCCGCAGCAGGGCACTTCCGATCAGACGGACTCCACGTGAGCCCAGGGGGCGGTTGTGCAGGGTGACCACCAGGCGTCCTCTGCCGAGCAGTGCCAGGGCGGCCAGTGCGCCGGCTCGCAGCCCATGGGCGTGCACTGCATCGGGGCGGTGGGCGCGGGCCTCGCGCCTCAGTGTGCGCACGGCCCGCAGATCCGTGGCGGGGTGTGGTCGCGCGGGGATCTGCACGGTGGACTCGTGCACCGTGAGCCCCGCGGCTCGCAGCAGGCGCAGCTCATGGTCGACGTGCGCGGCCAGGCCCCCGGTGGCGAGGGGGCGCACCAGGAGCACTGCGAGGTCCCCTCCAGGCCCTCGCTTCCCGGCCGCGGCCCCGTCGCTCGCCGTCATGACGCGATGCTCCCGCGCGCCGGGGCGGACTTCTGCTGTCGTTCCCTGCGCAGCATGGAGGGCAGGCGGTGCAGCAGCCGCAGATCAGTCACTGCCAGCACCGCACCGCTGAGAACGGCGGCGACGAGTCCCGCGCCGATGCCGGCCAGCACGGATCCGGTGATGCCGGTGGTGGAGGTGACCAGCCACTTGGCGAGCAGCAGGCCGGGGACGGCTCCCGCGATCAGCGCCACGGGGCCCATCAGGGAGGTGCGCCGCAGCAGGTGGGCGTCTCCCCCGGGGTCGACCACGTCTGCGATCCGGCCCAGCCCCACCAGGGCCGACAGCGACATCCCGATGGCGATGCAGATGCCGAAGGCGGTGGCGGCCTCGGCTGCTGAGCGCCCCGGGCTGGGAAGGGTGACCGCCAGGATCAGCACGGCTGCCGCTCCCCAGCCCACGGACCCCACCAGCAGCGCATCCCGCGCGCGGAGCGCTGCCGAGAGCACCCTCGTGCACTGGGTGGTCACGGCGTAGCCGGCCAGTCCCAGGGCCAGAGCCGCAGAGGTGGAGCCCACGCCGGCCGCGCCGGAGCGGTCGACCAGCCGGAAGAACTGCTCCACGGCGGGTGCCCCGGCGATCAGCATGGCCGAGCCTGCGACCGCCATCAGGATCACCGTGCGCACGGAGGCGGAGGACACCCGGGCGAAGGCCACCGGGTCGCCCACCAGCCGCAGTTCGGCCAGATGGGGGAACACCGCGGTGGTCAGCGGCACCACCAGCACGGCGAAGGGCAGCAGGTACACGGCCTGGGCGTACTGGAACACGGGCAGGGTGCCGGTGCCTCCGGCGCCCATGGCCAGCAGCAGCACCAGGCCCAGCACGGCCTGCTGAGCTCCCACGGCGCCGATCCCGGCGGCGCCCAGGGCCAGGGCCTGGCGGCCCGCCCCGGCGGGCATCCGCAGCGTCGGTCGCAGCCGCAGGCCTGCGTGCAGGGAGGCGATCAGCACCGGGAGCCCCATGACGGCCACGCCGGCGGTGGTGCCCCAGCCGAGCCATCCCACGGCAGGCGGATCGATCGTCGAGGCGGTCGCCACCGGCGGCACCATCGCGGCGTACACGCGGTAGGAGGCCATCACCAGCAGTGAGGAGAGCAGCGGCATCAGTGCGGGCCACACGAACCGCTTGCGCGCCTGCAGGTAGGCGCCCAGGATCACGGCGATGCCGTACAGAGGCAGCTGCAGGGCGAAGATGCGCAGCAGGCGAGCACCCAGGTCGATGCCCGGGCCGGTCATGTCCTCGCTGCCCAGCAGCAGTTCGGTCAGCGGCTGTGCGAGCACGATCACGACGGCGGCCAGGGCTGCGGTGATCAGCAGGGTCCAGGTGAGCAGGGCGGAGATGATGCGGTCGGCGCGATCGCGCCCGTCGGCCACGTCGGCGGCGCCCGGGGTGGGGGTCTCCGTGCCGTGCACGGGCAGCTGCTGGCCGTCGCGGTCCTGCCGTTCGGGGACCAGGCCGGCGACCAGGGGTACGACCACAGCGGCCAGGGCGCCCCCGGCCACCACCTCGAACAGGACGTTGGGGAGGAGGTTGGCGGTGGAGTAGGCGGTGCCGACGTCCCCGGCGCCCACGCTGGCACCGAACACCAGGTACCTCACGAAGCCCGCGATCCGCGCCACCACGGTGATGACCAGGATGATCCCTGCGCCGCGCAGGACGGCGCGGGCGGTGCCGCCCAGGGGCGAGGGATCCGTGGCGAGGGACTGCTCGGTGCCGCTCATGCGTCAGGGTCCTCTGCCGACCCGCTGGGTGCCTGCCGTCGGCCCCAGCGGTCCACGGCTCTCAGCGCCGGGATGCGATCGATCACGGCGCTGAAGCTCACGCGCTCGCTGGCGAGGGTGAGGGCCACCACCAGGCCGGTCAGGCCGAGTCGCACCGGCCGCGGGGCACGGCGGGTGGCGGCGAGGCCGACAGCGGCGCCGAGGGCGTTGGCTCCGGCGTCCCCGAGCATGCCGTGCTCCCGCAGGTCCGGCAGCAGTGCGGCTGCAGCAGGCACCAGGGCGGCGATCGCGAGTGCCCGCCCGCTGGCGTCGCGGTCGCCGCAGGGATGCCCCTGCCCCGCGTCCCTACCACGGGCCGGCGCCGATGCCGATGGGACCGCGAGCGCGGCGGCAGCGGGGATCACCGCCTTGAGCGCGCGCCCCGGGCGCAGGTCCAGCAGGTTCGCCAGGTTGGCGCAGCCGGCCACCAGGATCGCATCGGCCGGCACCATCGTGCCGTGCCGTGGACGGGGTGCCGCTGCCGCGCCCAGCAGGGCCAGGGCCGGGATGCCGAGGGCCTTGGCGCCCCCGGTGGTGAGTCGCCCGCTGCGCAGGGCGCCGAGATGGCCGCGCAGTCCCTTGGCCACCGGTCGTCCTGCGCGGCGCTGGCGCGGTTCGAGCAGGTCGTCGGCCAGGCCCAGTGCTCCCACCGCCCCCAGCACGAGGGCGTCTCGCCTGCTGCCGGCGAGCGCTGTGCCCGTAGTGAGCAGTGCGGACACCGCAGCGCCCTCAGCGAGGGTGACGGTGCGCCCGGCGTAGTTGGTGCGGCGCAGCTCGCTGCGCAGCGCGGGCCAGTTCACTCCGCTCCCCCTCCGTCCGAGGGCGCGGGCTCCTGCGAGCCGGGGTCGGTGTCCCCTGGGCCGGCACCGGTGCCCTCGGTCCCGGTGGTCTCCTCGATCTGCTCGTTGATCAGGGTGGCCTCCGGCAGGCCCGGCACCCGGGCATCGGCGTCGGCGGTGGTGCCGTAGTCCCCTGCCCCTCCGCGCACCTGCTCGATCAGGGCGAGCACCGCCAGGACCGGCCCGTCGGCGGACTGCAGCCGATCGGTGGTGGACAGCTCGGAGAAGGTGCTGTCCCCGCGGACGCTGCGCAGGATGCCCACGGTGCCGTCGTTGTGCGGGGTGGCCACGGACAGCACGGTCGGCGTTCGCGTCTGCGCCAGGGTGGCCAGCAGTCGGGACTGCACGGTCAGCAGCTGCTGGGCACGTTCGGCTGCCGTCGGATCGTCGTCGCCCTCCACGGTGAACTGGGCCGGCTCCGCGGCCGCGTACACCACCGCCGAGGCCCGCGGGGGGATGTCCCCGTCGACTGTGACCAGCTGGTTGTCGATCAGGACCTGCCACACCTGCGAGCGCAGCTCCGGGGTGACCTCGGCGGAGGAGTCCTGGGTGAGCAGCGTGACGATCAGGGCGGGGACCTGCTCGTCGTCCTCCAGGCCGCGATCCAGCAGCACCGGGGCGATACCGGCCACGGAGTCCACGGCGTCGGAGCGGCGCTGCTCGGCCGCAGGATCCCACAGGGCCGGCTGCAGGGAGATCCGGGGCACGGAGCGGGCGCCGGCGTGCTCCAGCAGGCCGGTGAGGTGCTGGACTGCCTGGCGCGTGGAGTTGTGGTCACTGATGACCACCACGTCGTTGTCCTCGAGGGTCCCGGCCACCAGCTCCGGCCCGATCTCGTTGATGAACCCCGCCAGCTGGTCGTTCTGGGTGCGCAGGTCCTCGGCCTCGGCGCGCAGGTCGTCCTGCTCGGTGCGCAGCTGCTCCACCTGTCCGGCGAGCTGGGCGCCCAGGCTCTCGCGTAGCGGACCGGCGCCCAGCACGATACCGACGGCCAGCGCCAGGAACACCGAGATCAGGGAGACCAGGTGGTATCGGAAATCGATCACGGGCGGATCCCTCCTACCCGCCGGGGAGGCGGGGCGCGAACAGGGTGGTGAACCAGGACAGCATGCCATCGAGACGGGCACCGAGGATCTGCATCAGGGCCTGCCCGCCCGGGGTGGCCCACAGTGCGACGGTCAGGGCCAGCAGTCCGGCCACCGCCAGCAGCACCAGCTGGAAGTTGGAGATCCGCTGCCGGTACAGCCGCGAGACCCCTTTGGCGTCCACCAGCTTCGAGCCGATCCGCAGGCGGGTCAGGAACGTGGAGCTCATGCCGGCGCGTCCCTTGTCCAAGAACTCCTCGAGCGTCCCGTGGGTGCCCACGGCCACGATCACCGCGGCGCCCTTCTCGTCCGCCAGCAGCATGGCGATGTCCTCACTGGTGCCGGAGGCGGGGAACAGCACGGCTCCCTTCTCGACCCCGAGCTCCTCCAGGCGGGCCATGCCTGGGGCGCGTCCGTCCCGATAGGCGTGGACCACGAGCTCGGCACCGCTGGCCAGGGCCCGGTCGGAGACGGAGTCCATGTCGCCGATGATCATGTCGGGACGGAACCCGGCCTCCATCACGGCATCGGCACCGCCGTCCACCCCGATGATCACGGGGCGGGACTCCCGCAGGAAGGGACGCAGCGTGAGCAGGTCCTCCTTGTAGTGGTAGCCGCGCACCACGATCAGCACGGGCCGTCCGGCCATGACGGTGCGCACCTCGGGGGCGCCGATCCCGTCCAGCAGCAGGTCCCGCTCGCGCAGCATGTACTCCATGGTGTTCTGCGCGAACATCTCCAGCTGCTCGGAGAGCCCCTCACGGGCGGCCTCCTGGGCGGCGGCCACCGTGGCCCCGTCCTGCACGGTGCCCTCGGCGATCAGAGTGTCCCCTGCCAGCACGGCGGGGCCGAGCAGGGTGATCTCCTGGCCCTCGTGCAGCTGCTCGAACACCGCCTGCCCGAGCCCGTCGATCAGCGGGATGCCGGCATCGACCAGGATGCGTGGGCCGGCGTTGGGGTACCGGCCGGAGGTGGAGGCGGCGGCGTTGAGCACCGCGGCGGGGCGCCGCTCCACCAGGGCCTCGGCGGCGACCCGGTCGATGTCCTCGTGGTCGATCACCGCGACGTCTCCGGGCCCCAGGCGCTTGGTGAGGTCCTTGGTGCGCTTGCCCAACCGGGCGGTGCCGGCGACCAGGGGCTGCTCGAGGATGCTCACGGCCGGCCCTCCCCCACGGCTGTGGCCTCCTCCAGCAGTTCTCGGGCGTGGGCGAGGGCGACGTCGGAGTGGTCGTCACCGGCGAGCATGCGGGAGAGCTCGCGGATGCGCTCCTCGCCGTCGAGGGCGTCGATGCGGGAACTGGTGGAGCCGTCGGTGCTGGTCTTCTCGATGCGCAGGTGGGTGCCGGCGTGCGCGGCGACCTGCGGCAGATGGGTGACCACGATGACCTGGGCGTGGCGGGCGAGCCGGGCCAGGCGCTGGCCCACGGCGAGGGCTGCCCGCCCGCCGATGCCGGCGTCGATCTCGTCGAACACGAACACCGGGGCAGCGCTGCGGTCCTTGCGGTGGGAGGCCAGCGCCACCTCGAGGGCCAGCATCACGCGGCTGAGCTCACCGCCGGAGGCCGCCTGGGCGACGGGCAGGTGATCGGCTCCCGGGTGGGGGGCCAGGAGGATGGCGATGGCGTCCCGCCCGTGGCGGCGATGGGGCTGGGATCCCACCTCCACGGTGATGGCGGCATCGGGCATCTCCAGGTGCCGCAGCTCCTCCTGCACCGCACCGGAGAGTTCCTCGGCGGCCCGTGCACGGGCCTCGGTCAGGGCGGTGGCGGCGCCGTCCAGCTCCTGCTCCAGGGAGTCCAGCTGCGCGCAGGCCTGCTCCCGCTCCTCCTCGGCGCCGTCGTAGCGGTCCAGGGCCTCGGCGGCGCCCCGGGAGCTCTCCAGCAGGTCGGTGACGTCCTCGGCGGGGCCGTCCGGCCCGGGCAGCACGGGGCCCAGGTCGCGGACCAGGGTGGTGAGCTCGTGCAGGCGCTCGTTGGCCGCATCGAGCCTGCCCGGCGAGGCGTCGATGCCGTCGGCGTACCGCGACAGCTCCGCCGCGAGGTCCGACAGCTCCAGGCGTGCGGCCTCCATCCGCTCCCCCAGCGGGACGAGCTGGGGATCGGTGCGGGCTGCGCGATGCACTGCCTCGGCCGCGATGTCCAGCAGGGCGGCGGCGGCCGGGCCGTCGTCCCCCACCAGTGCGGTCGCGGCCTGGTCGGCATCGGTGCGCAGCTGCTCGGCGTTGCCCAGCCGCTCCAGCTCCTCACGCAGCGCCTGGTCCTCCCCGGGGGCGGGATCGACGCTCTCGAGACGCTCCAGTGCCTCGCGCAGGCGCGCGCCCTCCAGGTCGCGGCGCCGCAGCAGGTGGTCGAGCTCGTCGATGCGGGCCCGCAGCTGTTCGCGCCGGTCCCACAGCTGCTGATGCTGCTCCAGCAGGCCGGCCACCTCGTGCTGCGCGAAGCGGTCCAGGGCCTCGCGCTGGGCGTCGGGCTCCCGCAGGCGCTGCTGGTCGGACTGCCCGTGCACGGTCACCGCGGTGCCGACCAGCGCGGCGAGCGTCCCGATCGGGACCGGGACGCCGCCGATGTGGGCGCGGGAGCGGCCTTCGCGGGTCACCCGGCGCACCACCAGCACCTCGCCGTCCTCCTCCTCGGCGCCCAGCTCGTCGATCGCCTGGGCGAGGCCGTCGTGCCCGGCCAGGGTGAGGGTGCCGTCCACGGTGGCGGCAGTGCCGGTGCGACCGCGGTCCAGACGTGCGCCCAGCAGCATCGTCAACCCGGTGACCACCATGGTCTTGCCGGCACCGGTCTCCCCCGTCAGGGCGGTGAAGCCGGGACCGAACTCGAGGGTGGCGTCCTCGATCACGCCGATGGAGCGGATGCGCAGGGTGGAGAGCATGGGGGCGGCCCCGCTCAGCGCGGATGGGTGCCGCGGCTGCGACCGCGCCACCCGACCACGGGCAGCTGGAACTTCTCCACCAGTCGGTCGGCGAACGGGGTGGAGGACATCCGCACCAGGCGCACCGAGTCCGGGGAGAGGCGGGCCTCGACGCGCATCCCGCGGGTGAGGTCCACGGTGCGGCGGCCGTCCAGTGTCAGCACGCCCTCGTCGCGGTTGTCCATCGTCATCTCCACTGCGGCCACGGAGGAGCGCCCCAGCACCAGGGGCCGGGAGAACAGGGCGTGGGCGGCGAGCGGCACCAGCAGCATGGCGTCCACCTCGGGCCAGATCACCGGCCCCCCGGCGCT
Source organism: Brachybacterium sp. p3-SID957 (assembly GCF_025144775.1). Taxonomy (NCBI): domain Bacteria; kingdom Bacillati; phylum Actinomycetota; class Actinomycetes; order Micrococcales; family Dermabacteraceae; genus Brachybacterium; species Brachybacterium sp. p3-SID957. The sequence continues at coordinate 24,672 of NZ_JALXKT010000039.1, forward strand.
GAAGGCGTAGGCGGTGGAGCCGGTGGGGGTGGACAGCAGCACGCCGTCGCATCCGAAGGAGGAGACGGGGCGGCCGTCGATCTCGATCGCGACGTACACCATCCGCTGGCGGTCGGCCTTCTCCAGCGACGCCTCGTTCATCGCCCAGTGCTGGGCCACCACCTGGTCGTCGTGATCGAGCACCGTGATGTGCAGGGCGCTGCGGCTCTCGATCTCGTACTCGCCCTCCAGCAGCCGCGACACGGTCGCGGAGAGGCCCTCGACCTCGCTCTCGGCGAGGAAGCCCACATGCCCCAGGTTCACGCCGTGGACGGGGATGTCGGCATCGCGCACGGTCTCCAGGGCGCGCAGGATGGTGCCATCGCCCCCCAGCACGATGCCCAGCTCGACGCGGTCCCCGGCCTCGATGACATCCCGGGCGTCAACCCGCTGTGGGTCCAGCGCCTGCAGGAGCCCGTCGGGGACGTCCTCGGCGGGCAGGGCGCGGATCTCCGCGACCTGATCGGCCATCAGCACCGCTTCGACCTGGCGGTCCGCCAGCTCCTCCAGCACGGCGAGCATGGCGTCCAGGGCAGCGCGGCGTCCCGTGTGGACGTACAGGAGGAACCGCCTCATCGTGCTCTGCCCTCCCCCTCGGTGATCTGTCGGCTCGGACCGGGCGCGTGGCGCTCGTTCACGACGGAACCGATCATGTCACAGGCGCGGTCCGAGAGCTCGGTGGCGTGGCCGGTGGGCCGCAGGTGGAGGAAGTACTCACGATTGCCGTCCTGCCCTGGCAAGGTGCTGGCCCCCACACCGGCCAGCAGCAGTCCCTCCCGGGCCGCGGTCCGGGCCACCTCGGTCACAGCGCGCACACGCTGGGCGGGGTCGGTGACCACGCCGCTGCGGGGAAGCGCCTGGCGCCCCACCTCGAACTGGGGCTTGACCATCAGCAGCAGGTCTCCCCAGGTGCGCACCACGCAGGCCAGCGGGGCCATCACGGTGCGCAGGGAGATGAAGGAGAGGTCGGCCACCAGCAGATCCACCGTGCCGCCGATCAGCTCAGGATCGAGGTCGCGCACGCTGGTGCCGTCGCGCACGGTCACGCGGGGGTCCTCGCGCAGGTGCGCGGCCAGCTGGTCGTGGCCGATGTCCACGGCGATCACGGAGGCGGCGCCGTGGCGCAGCAGCACATCGGTGAAGCCGCCCGTGGATGCCCCAGCGTCCAGGCAGTGCGTCCCGGACACCGGCAGGTCGAGCTGCTCGAGGGCCCCCTGCAGCTTGTGGGCGGCACGGGAGGCGTACTCGATCCCGTCGGGGACGTCCACCACCGCCAGCTGGGCCCCCTCGGGGACGGGCGTGCTGGCTCGGGTGGCGGCGCGGCCGTCGATGCGTGCGCGACCCTCGTCGATGATCCGCTGGGCGTGGGTGCGTGAGCGGGCGAGCCCAGCCGCCGCCAGTGCGACGTCGAGCCGGGGCGGGCTCACGTGGCCGCGGCCTCGATCAGCTCGTCCCCGCGGCCCCGCAGGCGTCCGGTCCACGGCTCCTCGGCCGCGTGACGGCGCAGCAGGGCCAGTGCCGCCCGCAGGATGCGCGGGTCCTGCAGTTCGCCGTCCAGGACGATGTCACCGTCCTCCCAGGTCGCGCTCACGGCGCCGCAGCGCGCGCAGGAGCCGGTGACCACCGGGAGGGGACAGGGATCCCCCAGGTGGGAGAGGTCCGGAAGGATGTGGGTGGGCCGGCGCACGGGGTCGGCGCGCAGCGCGGTCTCGATGCCGTCCACACCGGTCAGCACCAGCAATGAGTCCATCCCCGCGCGGTTCGCCCCCTCGATGTCGGTGTCCAGGCGATCACCGATCACCAGCGGGCGGCGGGAGCCGATGTCGGTGGCGGCCACGGTGAACATGCCGGGCTCGGGCTTGCCCGCCACATCGGGCTCAGCACCAGTGGCGTGCCGCAGAGCAGCGACCATGGACCCGTTGCCGGGGGCGAGGCCGCGCTCCGTGGGCAGGGTCGCATCGACATTGGTGGCCATCCAGCTCGCGCCGTGCCGGATCGCGTAGGCGCCCTCGGCCAGTCGCGACCAATCCAGGTCGGGTGCCCAGCCCTGGACCACGGCCACGACCTGATCGGAGTCCTCGGTCACCGGGTCAAGACCGACCTCGCGGATCTCATGCGCCAGGCTGGGCCCACCCACCACCAGGACCGTGGAGCCGGGCTCGAGGCGCTCGGCGAGCAGTCGCGCCGCCACCTGGGGCGAGGTGATGAACTCCTCCGGATCGGCAGCCACGCCCACGGTCGCCAGGTGCTGGGCGGCCTGCTGCGGTGTGCGGGACGCGTTGTTGGTGGCGAACACCAGGCGCAGTCCGCGTGCGCGTGCCGTCGCGACGGCCTCGGCCGCATGCACGATGGGCTGGGTGCCGTGCATCAGCGTGCCGTCGAGGTCCAGCAGCAGGGCGTCGTGCAGGTCGAGCAGCGATGGCTCAGGGCGGCGGATCACCGCAGCTCCTCCCCCACGGAGTCTGGGGTGGGCGCCAGGACGCGCTCCTCGGACTGAGCGGTCTCCCCGGCGCCGTCCGACGGTCCGCCGACCTCGGGGGTCTCGGCGCCGTCCGACGGTTCGCCGACCTCGGGGGTCTCGGCGCCGTCCGACGGTTCGCCGACCTCGGGGGTCTCGGGCTCCTGCTCCTCCTCGAACGCGTCGACGACGAGGATCTCCTCATCGTCCTCCCACGACGGTTCGGGGGCAGGCTCCGGAGCGGGTCGCCCCAGCCGCTCAGCGGCATCGGTGAGGCCATCGGTGTCGGTATCAGCGGCCAGGGTCAGCCATCGACGGGCCTCATCGGCGCGATCTGCACGTTCGAGCAGGTCGGCGTAGGCGACCCACAGACGCACCTGCCAGCGGCCGTCGACCTTGTGCCGCAGTGCGGGGATCTCGAGAGTGCGCAGCGCGGTCTGGATGTCACCGGTATCGGCGTAGGCGCCGGCCACCACGATCATTAGCTCGATGGCGGCATCCGCCCCCATTCCGGAGGCGTCCTCGGAGGCAGCGATGTCCAGCGCGCGCTCCGGCCGCCCCAGCCCGCGCTCGGAGTCCGCGATCAGAGGAAGCACGTCACAGCGCCCGGTGATGCGCAGTGCGGTGCGCAGCTCACGCACGGCGGTGCGGTAGTCCCCGGCCCGGTAGGCCAGGATCCCGTAGGTCTCGCGCACCACGCCGATGCGCCCGCCGATGCGGGCGGCGAACTTGGCGTGAGCCTGCGAGGTCTCGGGGTCCTCCTCCTCGAGGGCGAAGGCGGCGACCAGGTGCTTGGCGACCCTTTCCGCGGTCTCGCGGCTCAGGCCGCGCAGTTCGTCGAGAGCGTCGACATCGAGCTCCTTGCCGGTGATCCCCTCGGGGATCCGAGGCTCGAAGGGGCGATTGGAGCGCTCCTCCTCACCGGGACGGTAGGAGCGAGGATCACGCTCCGAGCGACGGTCCTCCCGACGACGGTCCTCACGACGGCGGTCATCCCGGCCACGGTCCTCGCGTCGACGGTCATCCCGGCCACGGTCCTCGCGTCGACGGTCCTCCCGGCCACGGTCCTCGCGTCGACGGTCGTCCCGACGGCGGTCGTCTCGGCCCCAGCCCCGCGCCCGATCATCCCGGCGCTCGGGGTGAGGGCGCCCTCCGCCTTCACGTCGTGGCGGCTTGCCCTCGTACCGACGATCGGAGCGTTGTTGCCCCCCGTCCCGACGCGGTCGCGACCCCTCGGTGGGCTGATAGTCGCGGTCGCGGGCCGCCCCGGGATGCTCGCCCACGGAGCGCGGGCGGTCCGCACGGGCTGATCGCGGGGTCCAGTCACCGGGCCCGCCCCCCTGGCGCCGTTGGCCGTACTGCTTGCGCTCGCCGGACTGTTTGCGCTCGCCGGACTGCTTGCGCTCGTCGGGCGATGTCCGCTCACCGTACCGCTTGCGGTCGCCACGCTGCTGTCCGCCCTGCTGGGAGCGGGAACGATCGACGGAGCGCGCAGCGGACCGGCCCTGCGCACGGCGGTCCCCGCCGCCGCCCTGACCACTCTCGCTCTTGCTGTTCTCAGCCACGTCGCACATCCGTCGTCTCTATGGGTGGTATCGATCGTCAACTTTAGGCGACCCCCCGGCAGGAACCCTCCGGTAACCCCCCGTCGCGTGACTGCACTCACGGCCTGCTGTGGGCCGGTGCACAGCGGATCATCAGCTTCCGGCGATAGACGCGTTCTCGGCACCCGGTCGATATGCCCGTCCCTGCACGGACGGGTGAACATCGAGGGAGGGAACGGGATCGACGTGGCTCCCGCCTCTGGCCGCTCCAGCGCCGTGGTGGCGAGCTCGAGCTCCGCACGGCCCGCGGGGTCGTGAACGACACATCCGGAGAGGCGGGGCTGGACCGGTCCTGGTGGCCACGCCCGCCCCCGCCTGAACGATGAGGCCTCCTTCGTGCCCCTCGACCAGGACATCTTCTCCGTCCCGATGACAGTGGTCACCAACACCTGGGTGCGCGGCGACAAGGAGTTCGTCCGGGAGCAATGACCCCGGTGCCGGCCACGCCCCGCCCGCACCGACGGCTCACGTCGCACCACTCGCGGCGGTGCATGGCGGTGTTGACCCTCCCCTGGGGCAGACTCCACCGTGGCGGTGCAGGGAGACGCCCGGCAGCACGACACCGAGAGCAGGACCGTGGATACCACTGCATCATCGGAGAGCACGAGCACACCGTTCGACGCACAGCGCTTGTCGATCGGTGAACTGGCGCAGCAGACCGGATTGAGTCACAAGGCGATTCGCCTGTACGACAAGTCCGGACTTCTGCGCCCTCGAGAGGTGGATCCCTGCACCGGGTACCGCTACTACGGCAGTGACCAGATCGAAGCGGCACGGCTCATCGCCGCCTTGCGAGGCGTAGGCATGGGACTGGACCGTATCCGTGTGGTCCTCGGCCTGACCGCAGCGGATGCAGCGCTTGAGATCAAAGCCTGGCACCGACAGGAGCAGGCCAGTGCTGCCACCCGGCGCGACGGGGTCAGCGCACTCATCGCAGCTCTCGGGCACCCCCACGAAGGAGAACCCGGCATGACATCCACATCCACCATCACCACCGCGAGCAGCACCCATACCGGTGGGGTGCGCCATGAGCAGCTCGACGCCGCCGTGACCTTGGCTCTGCCCGGAGGCCGCCACCTCATCGCCGTGGCCGACGGTTTCACCGCCGACCCGAACCCGGCCGCCCCCACCCTCAGCACCCGTATCTTGGTGGCGTTCGAGGACGAGCTCGCAGCCCGGCTGGGCGAGAACGCCGACCCGGGATCGGTGGACCGCGCTCTCGAGGCAGCGTGGGACGCTGCCACCGACCAGGTCGACGACCTCGACGGATCGACACTCACGGCCGCGCTGATCGACGGTGCCCGGATCCACGTGATGCACATCGGGGACACCCGTGCACTGCTCCACCAGGGAAAGCGCTGGGAAGTGGTGACCAGCGATCACACCCATGTGCAGTCGTTGGTCGCAGAAGGACGACTCACATCGGAGGAAGCGGCGTCCCATCCGGAGCGTGCGACCTTGAACCGTGCGCTGGCGGCAGGCGCGCGAACCGAGCCGGACTACATCGTCCGCACGGTGACCAGCGATGCGCGTCTGGTGCTGCTCTCGGACGGCATACATGGTCCGGTACGGCCGGCGGAGATCGTCAGAATCGTCCAGAGCGCAGTTGCCCCTGCCGATGCATGCGAGAAACTGGTCAACGCGGCCCTCGGTGCGGGAGGCCCTGACAACATCGCGGTCGCCGTCGCAGACATCGGCCTGTGACAACGGGACGGCAGTGCACGGTACGACCGGTACGACCCGCCGAATGGATGCGCTCGAAGGCTCTCGGCGCACCGGCTCGTCGGAGGACATGAAAAAGTCGGAGGACATGAAAAAGGGGAAGGGATGAAGGAGGAGCACACACTCATCACGAGC
>NZ_JALXKT010000004.1:0-95110 GCF_025144775.1 Brachybacterium sp. p3-SID957
TAAGAGCTCAGCCCACGGCGTCGGGCACGGGGGTGGCCGCTTCGATCCACCAGGAGCTGCCGTCCCAGCGCAGCTGCAGGTGCACGGTGGCGCGCTCGGTGGCAGGGATGCGACGGGTGGTGCCGTCCTGGCCGACGGTGGTGAGCTCAGCGGTGGAGGTCTCGAGGCCGAGCACAGCGGTGCCCTCCGTGGCGGAGTGCTCGACCAGGCCGGCCCCGTGGATGCGAGGCTCGCCCCCGCTGACGGTGACGGGCGCATACGCGGCGCGCACCGCATCGTCCTGCTCCTGGGCGGGACTGCCCTGCGCAGCCACAGGCGTCTCGCTCTCGCCCGTGACGTAGAGGTGGCGCGCAGCCGCCAGCTCAGCGGCCAGGGCGCCCGGATCCTCGATCACCGGCCCGTTCCTGCGCGCGGGCGCATCAGGCGACCCGGGGGGAACGTTGTCGTCCTGGGACACCGGTGCTTCCGGATCGGGTGCGGCCGCGGCCGGCCCCCGATGCGCGCTCGGCGGCGGGGCCCCCGCATCGGGCCGCTGCAGAGCCCAGCCGCCGATGCCCAGCACCAGGCCCGCCAGGACCACGGTGGCCGTGGTGAGCAGCAGCTCGCCCCGCGGCCGGATCCGCATGGCGCCCTGGCGCCGGCGCGCCTGGACCCGCCGGGGAGCCGGCAGCGGATCGGGGGCGAGCGCTGCGCCCCCGGCCCCCTCAGCGAGGTCCGGTGGGTCCTGCGGATCGCGGACCGGTTGCGCGGAAATCAGCTGCGGTCCTGGACCGTGCTGGTCGATGCGACGACGCAGGGTGCGGTCCTGGTCATGGAGCACGGAATCCACCCATATCCGGTCATCCAGCCGGGCCATGGAGGTGGGCTCCTCCCTCAGCCCGCTCAGGTCCCGCACGGTCACGCTGCCGTCGGCACGCGCAGCCAGGCCATGCCCCGGGCTCGCCCCCAGCACCCACCCCCGATCGTGCAGGGCAGTGACCAGGGCGTCGAGGTCCTCACGGGCCCGGGCCAGGTACTGGCGCTCCTGCGTTCCGGGGGCCGTCTCCAGGGCCCTGCGACGGGCCTGCGCTGCCCGCGGACCATCCGCGCTCCCGGGCCCGACGGGATTCCCGGCTTCGCGCAGATAGCCGTCGTCCTCAATCTCCAGCACCGCCGGCGCCGCGCGCACCCCGGCCACCTCGAGCGAGGCCAGCAGCTGCAGTTCGGCACGCACCAGCTGCTCCCCCAATCCGGTGAGCGCCCGCACCCGCACCACCTCGGCACCCCCCGCTGCGAGGAGCAGGTCCTCACGGTCTGCGGTGGCCACCAGGATGGTTCCCTCCGTCATGTCCATGCCCGCAGTGAAGCGCACAACGGCGGGTCCCGGCCCCGGTCATCCACAACGCGCAGGTAGCACCGGGCGTACCCTTGGCCTGTGCTCGATGTGATCCGTCTCGGCTTCAGCGAACCTCTTCCCGGCGGGGACCGCCACGAGGAGTTCTCCCTTCCTCCGGGGCCCGTGGAGTACATGGCCGCCTGGGACCTCCAGCGGCGCATCCACGCCCAGGTGGTCGCCGGTGATCGTCCGAACACGCTCCTGCTGCTCGAGCACCAGCCGGTGTACACCGCGGGCAAGCTCACCGCCCTGCACGAGCGCCCCAGGGACGGGGCGCCGGTGGTGGACATCGACCGGGGAGGGAAGATCACCTGGCACGGACCCCAGCAGCTCGTCGGGTACCCGATCGTGGCTCTGCCCGCGCCGATCGACGTGGTGGGCTTCGTGCGCGCCCTCGAGCATTCGCTGATCGAGGTGTGCGCGAGCGTCGGCGTCCAGGGCACCACGGTGGACGGGCGCAGCGGTGTCTGGATGCGGGACGGGGCCGGGGAGCGCAAGCTCGCCGCCATCGGCCTGCGCGTGTCGAAACGCGCCACGATGCACGGCTTCGCGCTGAACTGCGACAACGATCTCACCTGGTCACGCAACGTGATCCCCTGCGGGATCGACGACGCGGGCGTGACCACCCTCAGCCGGGAGGCGGGACGGCGAATCCCCGTGGCCGCGGTGATCGACGCCGCCGAGGAGGCCATGCGCGCACTGGTGGCGCACCGCACCCTCGGCACCCCCGCCGCCGCCACTCGGACGCCGCCCCACCTCGATAGACTGCCAGGACTGTCGAGCAAGGAGGCATGCGCGTGACACTCGCTCCCGAAGGCCGTCGTCTTCTCCGTGTCGAAGCCCGCAACGCCGAGGTCCCGATCGAGCGCAAGCCGGGCTGGATCAAGACCCGCGCCGTGATGGGCCCGGAGTACAGCGCGATGAAGAAGCGCGTGCACGGCAAGGGCCTGCACACCGTGTGCGAGGAGGCAGGCTGTCCCAACATCTTCGAGTGCTGGGAGGACAGGGAGGCCACGTTCCTGATCGGCGGGGACACCTGCACGCGCCGCTGCGACTTCTGCGACATCGCCACCGGCAAGCCCAACCCCGTGGACCCGATGGAGCCGATGAAGGTGGCCCAGTCCGTCAAGGAGATGGGCCTGCGCTACTCCACCATCACCGGCGTGGCGCGCGATGACCTGCCCGACGGCGCCGCCGGGCTGTTCGCCGAGACCTGCCGCCAGATCCACGCGGTGAACCCCGGCACCGGGGTGGAGCTGCTGATCGATGACATCAAGGGCGATCCCGGCGCCCTGCAGCAGGTGTTCGACTCCCGGCCGGAGGTGTTCGCCCACAACCTGGAGACCGTGCCGCGGATCTTCAAGCGGATCCGCCCCGCATTCCGCTACGAGCGCTCCCTGGACGTGATCACCCAGGCCAAGGACGCCGGCATGATCACCAAGTCCAACCTGATCCTGGGCATGGGCGAGACCAGTGAGGAGATCCTCGACGCCCTGCACGCCCTGCACGAATCCGGCTGCGACATCATCACCATCACCCAGTACCTGCGGCCCTCCAAGCTTCACCACCCGATCGACCGCTGGGTCAAGCCCGAGGAGTTCCTCGAGCTTTCCGAGGCCGCCTACGAGATGGGCTTCCTGGGCGTGATGGCCGGCCCCATGGTGCGCTCCTCGTACCGCGCCGGCCGGCTCTGGGCCCAGGCCATGAAGAAGCTGGGCCGGCCCATCCCCGAACAGCTCCAGCACCTCGACCAGCAGACCCCCGCCCATCAGGAGGCCGCGAGCGTCGTGGCCCGCAGCCAGGCAGCCGCGAGCTGACCACACGCACCCGGAAGGACCCCCAGACCCCCATGGCCCGCAAGAGCGAGACCACCTCGACCCGCGCGAAGGACGCCCCCGCGCGCGACAAGCGAAACCCCGACGGCACCAAGAAGCCCGGCCGGATCAAGCAGATGGTCGAGGTGTACAAGTACACCCAGGAGATCGACCGCACCACCGCCCCGATGATGCTGGGCGCCCTGGCGATCGCGATCCTCCTGGGCGTGCTGATCAGCTGGCTGGTGTTCAACAGCCCGTGGTACGGCATCTTCATCGGCGTCGGCTTCGGTGTGCTGGCCGCGATGCTGATCCTGGCACGCAAGGCGGAGCGCGCCGCCTTCGCCCGCATCAAGGGCCAGCCCGGTGCGGCGCTGGCGGCGATGCAGTCGATCCGACGCGGCTGGAACGTGTACGAGGAGCCTGTGCAGGTTGATCCGCGCAGCCAGAAGATGGTGTTCCGGGCGGCCGGTCGTGCCGGCATCGCCCTGGTGGCGGAGGACGAGACCGGCCCGTCGATGAAACTGCTGGAGAAGGAGCGCCGCAGCATCCGCCGGGTGCTTCAGCACGAGGGCGTGCCGATCCACCAGATCATCGTGGGCGACGGCGAGGGCCAGGTGCCCCTGCACAAGCTCCCCACCCATATGACCCGCATGAAGCGCGTGCTCACCAAGGAGGAGTCCTCGCAGGTGAACAAGCGCCTGGCTGCGCTGCACCGCTCCATCCGCCAGTCCGTGCCCAAGGGTGTGGACCCGATGCGGGCCCGCCCCAACCGCAAGGCCATGCGCGGGCGCTGATCCTCTCTGCCACGGCCCCGTCGGCGCGTACCGCACGCGCTCGGCGGGGCCGTCGTCGTACCAGCGGCCGATGGGGGCGTCGTGGTGCCAGAGGCCGATGGGGCCTTGGTCGTGCCAGCGATCGAGGGGACTGTCGTCGTACCAGCAACCCATGGCGCCCTCGTGCTGTCGGGGACGCCGGCCCACTGGCCCTGATGCCCCTCGACCTGGGCGGCGTGATCCGCTCGTTATCTTCGTGACCCAACCGTTATCGGCGGTCCAAGCGCTCCGGAGACGCCCCGTGGGGGCCGGCCGCTGGAGGCTCGTCGTCTCAGGCGCGCACCACTGCGGTGCCGGCCAGCACGTCGTGGAGCGGCTGCCGGTCGCGGTTCCACACCACCGCGGTGACGACGGTGAGCATTGCCAGGGTGCGGGCCAGCGCCCGCACCACCATCGGCCAGCGACGCGCCACCGGCAGCACCCTCAGTCCCAGCGCGAACTGCGCTGGGGTGGCCCCGAAAACGCTCAGGAACAGCACGTTCATCCCGACGAACAGCAGCAGTGTGGCCAGCGGGTCGTACTGGAAGAAGACCATCGAGGTGACCACGCACAGGCCCCAGTCGATCAGCAGGGAGACGAACCGACGCCCCGTGCCGGCCACCGAGCCAGGGCCGGTCGCAGGCAGCCCGAGGGATGATCCGGGCACATAGTCGGGATCCTGGGGGGTGCCCTCGATCCAGGCGCCGAGGTCGTTGCGGTCGATCACGGGATCACCCTATCGGGGGGCCCTGAACGCGCCCGTCGCGCTGCTGCCGGCCCTCGGGTGCCTGTTCCCGGGGGTTCCGCCGTGACCGCCCCTAGACTTGATGCACCCGGGCGAGGACCCGGGAGCGGCCCGTGCTACAGCGGGGCGCGGCGACCGCCCCACGGGGTTCGAGACACCAGAGGACGCACCGCACGGTGCAGATGGAGGAGATGTGTTCAGCAATCCCAGCGAGGTCGTGAAGTACATCGAGGAGGAGGACGTCGAGTTCCTCGACATCCGCTTCTGCGACCTTCCCGGCGTCATGCAGCACTTCAACATCCCGGCCAGCACCTTCACGGAGGAGGCGACCGCGCAGGGTCAGCTCTTCGACGGCTCCTCGATCCGGGGCTTCCAGGCGATCCACGAGTCCGACATGAAGCTCATCCCGGACCTGGAGACGGCCTACCTGGACCCGTACCGGGAGCGCAAGACGCTCATCATGAACTTCTCGATCGTGGATCCGTTCACGGACGAGCCCTACTCCCGCGACCCCCGCACCGTCGCGGCGAAGGCCGAGGAGTACCTGAAGTCCACCGGCATCGCTGACACCGCCTTCTTCGCCGCCGAGGCCGAGTTCTACATCTTCGACGACGTCCGATTCAAGACCGGCGTCAACTCCGGCTTCTACTCGATCGACTCCGACGAGGCGGTGTGGAACACCGATCGCGACGAGTCCGAGTACGGCGGCAACCAGGGCTACAAGACCCGTCTCAAGGGCGGCTACTTCCCGGTCCCGCCGAACGACCAGATGGCCGATCTGCGCGATGAGATCTGCGCCGTGCTCGACGAGGTGGGTCTCTCGGTGGAGCGCGCGCACCACGAGGTGGGCACCGCCGGCCAGCAGGAGATCAACTACCGGTTCAACACGCTCCTGCAGGCCGCCGACGACGTCATGAAGTTCAAGTACATCGTGAAGAACACGGTGTGGGAGGCGGGGAAGACCGCCACCTTCATGCCCAAGCCCCTGTTCGGCGACAACGGTTCGGGCATGCACACCCACCAGTCCCTGTGGAAGGACGGCGAGCCGCTGTTCTACGACGAGCGCGGCTACGGCGGGCTCTCGGACATCGCCCGCTGGTACATCGGCGGCATCATCGAGCACGCGCCCTCGCTGGTGGCGTTCACCAACCCCACCGTGAACTCGTTCAAGCGCCTGGTGCCCGGCTTCGAGGCTCCGGTGAACATGGTGTACTCGGCCCGCAATCGTTCGGCGGCGATCCGGATCCCCGTCACCGGCACCTCCCCCAAGGCCAAGCGCATCGAGTTCCGTGCCCCGGACCCCTCGGCCAACCCGTACCTCTCCTTCGCGGCGCAGCTGATGGCCGGGATCGACGGCATCCGCAACCGCATCGAGCCGCCGGAGCCGATCGACAAGGACCTGTACGAGCTGCCGCCGGAGGAGCACAAGCTCATCAAGCAGCTGCCGGAGTCCCTGGGCGCTGCGCTGGACGCCCTGGAGGCGGATCACGACTACCTCACCGAGGGCGATGTGTTCCCGGAGGACCTGATCGAGACCTGGATCGAGCTCAAGCGCACCACTGAGATCGATCCGTTCCGCTTCCGTCCCCACCCGCACGAGTTCGAGCTCTACTACGACATCTGAGCCACTCGCACCCGGTGAGCGCCTGACCCGACCGGTCGCGCGCACTTCACGAGGGCCCGCCCCGCGCGTGACGGCACGTCCGTCCACGAGCGCGGCGGGCCCTCGACGTGCAGCACGGCTGCAGCCATGTACAAGCCGGGCGGTGTGCGGCATGCTGTCCAGCGCAGACCGCGGAGGGCGAGGAGCACCCCGGAGGCAACGATGACGAGGGACCAGCAGGCTGCCATGGATCGGCCTCCGCCCACGCACCGAGTGGCGGCCGCGCATCAGCCAGGGGCAACGGGTCCTCTGGACGGCCCGGCCTTGGCCTCCGTCCTCGAGCTCGCGCGGTCCGCGGCCCCCACCCTCACCGCGACGGATCTGGCCGATCAGGCGGGCTACAGCCCCTTCCACTTCTCGCGCCTGTTCACGGCACGGCTGGGGATCGGCCCGGGCCAGTACCTCACGGCGCTGCGGATCGATGCGGCCAAGCGGTTGCTGCTCGGCGACTCGGATCCCGTCGTGGACGTGGCCACGGCGGTGGGGTTCGACTCCCTGTCCAGTTTCAGCAGGCGCTTCAGGGAGACGGTGGGCGTGCCCCCGGGCCAGCTGCGCCGACTCGCCGATCGGGTGGCCGACCGTGAGCCCGCGCCCTTCGCGCTGCCCGGTGCGGATGCGCGGGCCGTCCGGGTGCGCCTGGACCTGCCGGCAGCGGTGGAGGAGCGTGGCGATGCCTTGGTGTGGGTGGGCTGGTACCCGCAGCCTGCTCCCATCGGTCTGCCGGCCGCCGGGATCCTGGTGCGGGGCGAGAGGAGGCTGAGTGTTCCTCTGTGCCCGGCAGCACCGTGGCTGCTCGGCTTCGCGATCCCCTCCCGTGCCGACGTCCTCTATCACCTCGCCCCCGAGCGTCCCGTCGTCGCCGCGCACCCGCTGCCGCTGCACGCCCCCGGCGACCTCACCCTGCACTTCAGCGACCGGGGTGGCCTCGGGGTGCCGCTGCTCTCGGCCCTGCCGAGCCTGTGCCGCGCATGAGGTCGGGCATGAGGTCGCGACCATGCGATCCGCACCCGGTTCGGTTCCGGTGCAGCGCAGGATCGGACAAACATGCGGGCCGTGCCCCGTCTACGGTCGAGACCGACGGAACCCACGCACCGGGCATCCCGGTCCCGCTCCTCTGGAGGAACCATGTCACGACCCACCGGCACCACCACCTGGCTCGACCTCGGCTCCACCGATCTCAGGGCAACCCAGGCCTTCTACACCGAGCTGTTCGGCTGGGAGTTCGAGGACGCGGGAGAGGCGTACCACCACTACCACACGGTCCGCAACGGCGGTGCCCTGGTGGCCGGGGCGATGGACGTCTCCGGCATGACCTGCCCGGACGGCCAGCCGCTGCTCAGCGAGTGGAGCGTGTTCCTGGCGGTCGACGACATCGACGCCCGGGTCGATCGCGCCCTCGCCGCTGGGGCTCACGTGATCGTGCCTGCCACCGATGCCGGGCAGGCCGGGCGCCAAGCCGTGCTCCTGGATCCCGCCGGAAACCCCGTCGGCCTGTGGCAGGCCGGTCAGACCGAGGGCTACGAGTTCACCGCCGCCCCCGGCTCGCCGGTGTGGTTCGAGGTGATGACGCACGACTTCGATGCCGCCGCCCGTTTCTACACCGAGGTGCTGGACGCCGAGCTGGTTCCGATGACCGAGGAGATGGAGGACGACTCCTTCCGCTACGTCACCAACGGTGCCCAGGACACGGCGACCTGGGGCCTGGGCGATGCCACGGGTGTGATGCCCGAGGGCGAGGGCGGCTGGCGGATCTACTTCGCGGTCGAGGCGTGCGATGCTGCTGTCGAGCGCATCCGGGAGCTCGGCGGATCGTTGCTGGACGGCCCGATCGACTCGCCGTTCGGACGGATCGCCACGGTCGCCGATCCCACCGGCGCCTCGTTCCAGATCTGCGCTATGCGCGAGAGCACCCCCGAGGGCAGCTGAAGCCGCTGTGCTCAGCTCCCGGCACGTGTCAGACCAGGCCGTCGAGCCCGTCCTTGGTGCGCAGCAGGGACAGCAGCAGTGACTTCGGGTCCTGCGCCTTCTGCAGGGCGCAGTCGTCGGGCTCGAAGGACCACGAGCGCCGCAGGGAGCGGAACACCTCGAACTCTGCGTCCCCGGTGCGCAGAGGCACCGCACTGTAGCCACCGCCCTCGGGCAGGTGCACGATGAACGCACCGGTCAGCTCCGGCATCTCGCGGGTGGTGCCGTCGTCGTCCAGCAGCTGCTCGGCGCGCACCACGGCGACCCCCTGCAGCGCGTAGTCGCCGCGCACCTTCTTGGAGGTCTTGATGTCAGCGCTCAGCAGCGACCCGCCCACCTTGACGATGGCATCGGTGGTCCCCGCATAGCCGACGGTGTGGTTGACGACCGTCTGCTCGACCTCGATGAACTCCGGCTGGAAGTCCTCCAGGAACGCGCCGTACCCGTCCAGGCGCTGGTCGGCCCGCCCCAGCAGGGAGTCCAGGTCCCGCTCGGCGGCGAAGGCTCCGGAGGCCTCCCGCTGTTGGGCGGCGACCTCCGTCATCGTCGCGCGGGACGGCCGGGAACCGCTGGTGCCCCACAGTTCGCACAGGGAGTGGACGAAGGTACCGAAGTCGGCTGCGCTGCGGGTGTACTCCTCGGCCGCAGCGGCGATGCGCTTCTGGGTGCCCCACCTGTCGCGGGAGACCCGAGCGATCTCGGCCGGGGCGCGATCGGGGTTGCGGTCCAGCCAGGCGTACATCTCCAACGCCCGCTTCGAGGCCATGGTGGCGTACCAGCCCTGCAGATGATCCTTGGCCCGCATCCCCGCCACCGTGGTGATCGAGGGGTACATCAGGGGCCCGTCGGGCTCGAGTCGGTACATGCGGCCGCGCGGCGTGTCGGCGCTGAGCTTAGGGCTGGTCATGGCTCCTCGGGCGGACGGATGCAACAAACGGGCGGGCTCTGACCGCGCACAGGCGGCGGGGACGCGCCCCAGGGTACGCCGTGACCGGGGCGTTCCGGCTCAGATGCCGAACACGACGCGCTCGACGATGTGGCGCGCACGACGGGTCTGACGCAGGTAGCGCTCCTCCAGCTCCGAGGCCGAGCCGGCGTCCCCGTCGATCAGGTGGGCCAGCGCCCGCAGCTCGATGCGGTCCGAGGGCAGCACCGCGCCCTCCCGGCCCTTCCACAGGAACAGTCCCCGGCGCACCTGCCAGGCCAGCATCCACGCGTCAGCGAGCTCGCGCACCTCCCGGTCGGACAGCAGTCCTGTCTCCGAGGCGGCGCGCAGCACCCCCAGGGTGTCGGTGCGGCGCAGCTGCTCGTGCTCACCTGCGTGCTCGAGGGCGAGCACCTGGGCGGTCCACTCCACGTCGGTCATCCCGCCTCGGCCCAGCTTCACGTGGCGGGAGGGATCCGCCCCGCGGGGGAGCCGTTCGGACTCGATCCGCGCCTTCATCCGGGAGATCTCCCGTCGCCGGGCGGGGTCGAGCCCGTCGGTCGGGTAGCGATGGCGATCCAGCTCCTCGGTGAGCTGCGCGGCCAGGGCTTCGGAGGCCACCACCGGGCGGGCACGCAGCAGGGCCTGCTTCTCCCAGGTGAGCGCGTCGCGCCGGTAGTACTCGGTCCAGCCCTCCAGGCTGCGCGCCAGCAGCCCGTTGCGCCCCTCGGGGCGCAGATCGGCGTTGACCTTCATGTCGGCGCCGGCTGCGGGGGCGTTGAGGATGTGCTGGACCTGGCTGGCGATCGCGACCGCGATCTGCCCTGTCTCCTCCCCCGCACCGCGGTCCACCGCGATGAACTGCACGTCCGCATCGGAGGAGTAGCCCATCTCGCGGGCCCCGAAGCTGCCCATCGCCAGGATCGCCATCTCCACGCCCAGCGCTCGGGCCGGGTCCGAGCGCCGCTCACGCAGTTCGTGCGCAGTGCTCTCGTCGACCTCGCCCTCCCCGCCGGGGTCGCCCTCGACATCGAGCGGATCCGTGCTCTCCCCAATCACCTCGCGCTCCTTGGCCACGGCGTGGTACGCCACCAGCAGGCCTGCCTCGAGCACGGCCTCGGCCAGGTCGGTGAGCGCACGGGCCACCTCCATCGGCTCGATCAGGCCCACCAGGTGTGCCAGTGCGATCCGCAGCAGCTCCCGCCGGCGCGTGCGGCGCAGCAGGTCCTGCGCCTCCTCCACCGACTGGACCCGGGTGATGACGGCCAGGAACTCCCGCCCCAGCACGTCCCGGTCCAGGGGGGTGAGATCCTCGTCCCTTGCCAGCCAGCGCACGGCCTCGGGGATCTGCTCGAGCTGCTCGCCGACGAAGCGGCTGCCGGCCAGCACGCGCGTCAGTCGCTTGGCGGCCACACCGGAGTCGCGCAGCAGGCCCAGGTACCAGTGCGCCGAACCGATCTCGTCCGAGAGCCGCCGGAAGGCCAGCAGCCCCAGGTCCGGATCGATGCCGCCGGCGAACCACTCGAGCATCGCCGGCAGCAGCTGCCGCTGGATCGAGGCACGGCGCGAGATCCCCTCGGTGAGGGCCTCGATATGGGCCAGGGCCCGGCCCGGGTCCCGGTAGCCGATGGCCGCCAGTCGGGCCTGCGCGTCCTCCGGGCTCAGCCGGATCTGCCCGTCGCTCAGCTGCGAGGCCGTCACCAGCAGGGGACGGTAGAAGATCTCCTCATGCAGCTGCCGCACCCGGCGCCGGGTGCGGTCGTAGCGCGCCGTGAACTCCTCGGCGCCGAGCCCCATCGTGCGTGCCAGGCGCCTGACATCACCCTCGGAGGTGGGCATCACCTGGGTGCGACGAAGTCGGTGCAGCTGCATGCGGTGCTCGATGCTGCGCAGGAAGCGGTAGGCCTCGTCCAGTTCGGCGACGTGGTCGCGGGAGATGTAGCCTCCCTCGCCGAGACGCGCCAGTGCCTCCAGGGTCGAGCGGGCGTGGATGTCGTCGTCCGTGCGGCCGTGGACCATCTGCAGCAGCTGGACCGTGAACTCGACGTCCCGCAGCCCTCCCGGGCCCAGCTTGATGTTCCGCTCGACCTCGGAGCGGGGGATGTGGGCGACCACGCGGCGGCGCATCGCCCGGGTGTCCTCCACGAAGCCGTCCCTCTGCGAGGCCTTCCACACCCAGGGCGCCACCATGGAGGCGAAGTCCTCCCCCAGTGCACGGTCGCCGGCGGCGGGCCTGGCCTTGAGCAGGGCCTGGAACTCCCAGGACTCCGCCCACTTGTCGTAATACTGGCGGTAGGAGTCCAGGGTGCGCACCAGGGGGCCGTCCTTGCCCTCGGGCCGCAGATTGGCGTCCACCTGCCACAGGGTGCCCTCGGCGGTGCGGTCCGAGCACACTCGCGCCAGTTCACGGGCCAGCGCGGAGCCGATGCGCACCAGCTCGTCCTCGTCCACGTCCTGATCGGCATCCGTGGCCGGGGCGATCACGTGCATGACGTCGACGTCCGAGATGTAGTTGAGCTCCCGTGCGCCCGTCTTGCCCATAGCGATCACCGTCCAGCGCACCGCCCGGTGCCCGTCGACGGCGGCCCGTGCCACCGCGACCCCGGCATCGAGCGCGGCATCGGCGAGGTCCGCGAGCGCTCGGGACACGGCAGGCTGCACCTGTGTGGCATCCTCCGCGCTGACATCGGCGGCCGCGATCTGCACCAGTCGCGCGTGGTAGGCGACGCGCAGGGCGTCCCGTGCCTCCCTCCCGGTCGCTCCTGCCACCGGGACGTCATCGCTCGGATCCGCCTGGACAGCGCGCAGCAGGTCCTCCCGCACCGATCCCACCGGGACCGCCAGGGCGTCCTGCCTCTCCTGCAGGAAGGCGAGCTGCTCGGGGTGCCGCGCCAGGAAGTCCCCCAGGGCGATCGAGGTGCCCAGCAGCGCCACCAGGCGCGTTCCGGGGCTGCCCGGCTCCCCCACCTGGCCGAGGAACTGCTGCATGAGCTGCTGGTGTCCTGACTTCTGTGCGGCCTCGGCCAGCCTGAGAAGTCCCAGTACGGCGTCGTCACCATCTGCCGTGGCGCCGATGGTCCCCGCCGCTCCCTCCGCGAGGCCCGATAGCGCGGGTTCGGACAGGAAGCGCTGGACCCGATCGGTGCGGCTGAATCCCAGTCGCGCCAGGGCGCCGGTGGTGGTGGGCGGCTCACTCATCGCTGCACCCGCTCAGATCCGTCCGAAGGTGGAGGCCAGCTCGTACTCGGTGACCTGCTCCCGGTAGCGGTGCCACTCGTTGCGCTTGTCCCGCAGGAAGAACTCGAAGACCTGCTCACCGAGGGTGCGCGCCATCAGCTCCGAGGACTCGAAGCTCTCCAGCGCCCGGAACAGGTCCGTGGGCAGCGGCTCGATCCCCATGGAGCGGCGCTCGTTCTCCGTCAGCTCCCACACTGCGTCCTCCGCACCCTCGGGCAGCTCGTACTTCCCCTCGATGCCGGCCATTCCCGCGGCCAGCAGCACCGCGAAGGCGAGGTAGGGATTAGTGGCGGAGTCGGCGCCGCGGAACTCCACCCGGGAGCTGGTGCCCTTGGTGGGCTTGTGGAAGGGGACGCGCACCAGGGCGGAGCGGTTGTTGTGCCCCCAGCACACGTAGCTCGGGGCCTCCTGCGCGCCCCACAGCCTCTTGTACGAGTTCACCCACTGGTTGGTGACCGCGCAGTACTCCGGGGCGTGCTTCAGCAGCCCCGCGATGAACTGCCGTCCCATGCGTGAGAGGCCGTACTCGGCACCGGGCTCGTGGAAGGCGTTCTTGCCGCCCTGGAACAGCGACAGGTGGGTGTGCATCCCCGAGCCGGGCTGGTCGATCATCGGCTTGGGCATGAAGGTGGCCACCTGTCCCATGGACAGGGCCACCTCCTTGACCACGGTGCGCAGGGTGACGATGTTGTCGGCGGTGGTCAGCGCGTCGGCATAGCGCAGGTCGATCTCGTTCTGCCCCGGCCCGTTCTCGTGGTGGGAGAACTCGACCTGGATGTTCATGGCCTCCAGGTTCTGGATCGCCGTGCGGCGGAAGTCCTGGCCCTGACCGCGGTGGACGTGGTCGAAGTAGCCGGCATTGTCGATGGGGCGCAGCTGGCTGCCCGGCTCGTAGGGCTCCTGGAACAGGTAGAACTCGATCTCGGGGTGCGCGTAGAGCTCCAGGCCCTGCTGCTCGGCGGAGCTCAGGGCCTCCTTCAGCACGCGACGCGGGTCCGAGGCGGCCGGCTCGCCGTCGGGAGTGAGCACGTCGCACATCATGCGCGCGGATGCATCGGAGTCACCCCGCCAGGCCAGCACCTCGAAGGTGCCCGGATCCGGGCGCAGGATCATGTCGGACTCGTAGCTGCGGGTGAGGCCCTCGATGGTGGAGCCGTCGATGCCGATGCCCTCGGTGAACGCGGTCTCCAGATCCGCCGGGGAGATCGCGATGGACTTCAGGGTGCCGGCGATGTCGCAGAACCACAGGCGGATGAAGCGCACGTCCCGCTCGGCGACCTGGCGGATGACGTCGTCGTGGAAGTGTTCCATGTCGCCAGTGTGCCGCACCGGGCCGGGATGCCGCTCGGATCCCGGCCCGGCGCGGACGCGGAGCTGCGGCAGGGCGCGTCAGGTTCGCTGTGGAACACGCTCCCCAGCGAGCCTCACAGCTCGATGTGGAAGTACCACTGCCCGTCGGTGTGCTCGACCATGGGCAGCGGGAAGGGTTCCCCGCCGATGATCACCGTGACGGTGCCGTCAGCGTTCTCCTCGGCCTGCAGCATCGACGGCTCGACGGCGTCGAAGGTGCCCGGCTGGATCGAGCCGTTCGCGCCGATCTCCGCCTCGAGGCTCTCGGCGCACTGCTGGAGGGTCTCGCCGGCGGGCGGTTCCCCGGTGGTCGGATCGAGGGTGAAGCCGCAGGCAGCCTCGTAGTCGCCGTCGTCGACGACCTGGAGGAACTCGACGAAGCGCTCCTTGGCGCCGTCCAGGTTCGCCTCGCCCGCGGTGTCTCCGCCGCCGTCGCTGGCTGCCGAGTCCTTTGAGGACTCCTCCGTCGTCTCCTCCCCGGTGGTCTCCACCTCGGCGGGCTGCTCCTGCTCCGCAGGCTGCTCCTCGGTGGTCGGCGCAGCAGGCTCCTCATCGCCGCTGCAGGCCGCAGCCCCCACGGCAAGGGCCAGGCCTCCCAGCCCGACGGCGGTGCCTCGGATCGCACGCTGTGCGACGCTGCGGATGGTTCCGCGCATGGTGCTCGACATCGGTCAGTCCCTCCCTCTGTACCGGGGCTCGCCCTTGCGGCCCCGTCGCCAGACTGCCACAGTCACGGGGTCCCGCATCGTCGCCGCCGCGCATCGGCCCGCGCCGACGGGGCTCGGGCACCGTGCTGGACGTAGGCTGGAGGTCCCCCGGCGCAGCGATCCGGCGACGCGCAGGGCCAGCAGATCAGTCCTCCGATCCCCCAGGAGCTCCCCATGACCACCGCTTCCGGCAGCGGAACCGTCGGCCCCGCGAAAGTGCGCATCCGTCACCTGCAGGACGCCAAGGGGCGCGGCAGGCCCTTCACCATGCTCACCTCGTACGACCAGTTCACGGCGCAGGTGTTCGAAGCGGCAGGGATCGATGTGCTACTGGTGGGCGACTCCGTGGGCACCACCGTGCTGGGGCACGAGTCCACCACCGCCACCACGCACCAGGACATGGTCACGTTCACCGGCGCCGTGGCGCGCAGCGTGCATCGCCCCCTGATCGTCGCCGACCTCGCCTTCGGCACCTACCAGACGGGTCCGGCCGATGCTGTGCGGCACGGCGTGGATCTGGTCCGCGCGGGCGCGGAGATGGTCAAGCTCGAGGGCGGGCAGGCCTTCACCGAGCACGTGCGGGCACTGGTGGACTGCGGGATCCCTGTGATGGGGCACCTCGGCTTCACCCCGCAGTCGGTCAATGCGCTCTCGGGGCACCGGGTGCAGGGGCGCGATCAGGCCGCTGCGGACAGCCTCGCCGAGGACGCCCTGGCCCTGCAGGAGGCGGGCGCTTCGGCGATCGTGCTCGAGCTCGTGCCCGCTGCCGTCTCCGCCCGGATCACCGAGGTGCTCGCCGTGCCCACGATCGGCATCGGTGCCGGGCCGGACTGCGACGGCCAGGTCCTGGTGTGGCAGGACATGGCGGGGCTGTCGGGCTTCGAGGGACGCTTCGTGAAGAGGTTCGCGAACCTGCGGGCGGAGCTGCAGCGTGCAGCGGCGGAGTACCGCGAGGAGGTCACCTCCCGCTCGTACCCCGCCGCGGAGCACTCGTTCGAGTGAGGGGCGCACACCCCGCTGGACAGAGGCGTCAGCGCGCCTCCGGGCTCACGCCCTCGGCAGGGGGCTCGCCCCACTCCTCCCACTTCTCGTCCTCGTCCTCCCACTTCTCGTTGCGCGCGGCGGCGCTGTCGAGTGCGCGCTGCGCCTCCTCACGGGATGCGTAGGGGCCCATCAGCTCGCTGCCGTGCGACTGCCGACCCTCCTCCACGGTGCCGTTGGTGAGGTTGTAGTAGTACTCGGCGGATCCGGCCACGGCGGACTCCTCTCCTCGTCGGTGAGAGACTTGCACCCATGACTGTAGAGCAGGGTTGGATCCGTCCCGAAGGCCGCGCCCCACTGGTGCCCGGCACCATCGGCCCCCGTCGAGCCGTTCCGGCATGCATCGAGAGGCCGGAGTACGTCGACAAGGACGAGGCGGTCTCGGACTCCGGCCCGAAGGTGCAGAGCGCCGATGTGATCGAGCGGATGCGAGAGGCGTCCCGGATCGCGGCCCTCGCGCTGCAGGCCGCCGGCGAAGCCGCCTCCCCCGGGATCACGACCGACGCGATCGACGCTGTCGTGCACGACGTGCTCGTCACGGAGGGTGCCTACCCCTCGACGCTGGGCTACCTGGGCTTCGAGAAGTCCTGCTGCACCAGTCTCAACGAGGTGATCTGCCACGGCATCCCTGACTCCACCGTGATGCAGGACGGGGACATCCTCAACGTGGACGTCACCGCCTACATCCACGGCGTGCACGGCGACACCAACGCCACCTTCCTGGTGGGAGACGTGGATCCGCGCATCGAGGAGCTCGTCGAGCGCAGCCACGAGGCGATGATGCGCGGCATCCGGGCGGCGAAGATCGGTCGGCAGGTCAACGTGATCGGACGGGTGATCGAGAAGTACGTGGGCCGCTTCGGCTACGAGTCGGTGCGTGACTTCACAGGCCACGGCGTGGCCGAGGGTTTCCACAACGGCCTGGTGATCCCCCACTACGACTCCGCGCCCATGTTCGACGACGAGATCGCCGAGGGCATGACCTTCACGGTGGAGCCCATGGTGACCATCGGTGCGCAGGAGTGGGAGCAGTGGGACGACGGCTGGACCGTGGTGACCAAGGACCGCTCCTTCACCGCCCAGTTCGAGCACACCCTGGTGATGACCGCCGAGGGTCCGGAACTGCTGACCGTGGTGTGAGCTTCTGCCACACTGGGGCGATCGCACGTTCGGCACGGCCGCGCACTCGCAGGCTCGTGCACCGCATCGAGGAGAGAACATGAGCAGCACGACGGCCTTCGGCATCGATATCGGCGGCAGCGGGATCAAGGGCGCGCCCGTGGACCTGAAGGCTGGTGAGCTGGCCACGGACCGCCTGCGGATCCCCACCCCGCAGCCGTCCACACCGGATGCCGTGGCCGAGACGGTGCGCGAGCTGATCGAGTCCTTCGACATCGCCGCGGGGGTGCCGGTGGGCGTGACCTTCCCCGCCGTGATCCAGCACGGTGTGGCCAAGACGGCCGCCAACGTGGACGACGCCTGGATCGGCACGGACGTGGACGCCCTGTTCACGGAGCGAACCGGCCATGACGTGTTCGTGGTCAACGATGCCGACGCGGCGGGCATCGCCGAGATGGAGTTCGGTGCCGGCAGGGATGCCAAGGGTGTGGTGCTGATGACCACGCTGGGCACCGGGGTGGGCACGGCGCTGTTCGTGGACGGTCATCTGGTGCCCAACACCGAGCTGGGCCACATCCCCCTCCACGGTGATTCCGCGGAGAAGTACATGGCCGAATCGGTGCGGGAGCGCGAGGAGCTGGACTGGTCGCAGTGGGCCGAGCGCCTCCAGGAGTACTACTCGCTGATCGAGTTCCTGTTCAACCCCGACCTGATCATCGTCGGCGGCGGGGTCTCCAAGCATCACAAGAAGTACCTGCCCGAGCTCGACCTGCGGGCCCCGATCGTGCCTGCCGAGCTGCGCAACGAGGCCGGCATCATCGGTGCCGCCGTCCTGGCACGCCACGCGGAGGACGAGACCCGTGCTGCCGCCGGCGGGAACGGCCGGAAGAAGACCGGTCTCGCTGCTGACAAGGCCCAGGCGAAGCTCGAGAAGTCCGCGAAGAAGGGCGACAAGAAGGCCGACAAGAAGGCCAGGAAGAGCGACAAGAAGGCGGAGAAGAAAACGGAGAAGAACTCCGCCAAGAAATCCACCTCGAAGGACTGACACCGCACGCCCGTCATCCACGACGGACCTCGGCCCAGCCGCGCTCCTTCGTCGTGCATCCGGGAGCCGCGGTGTGGACGAGCAGCGATCGCGGGAGAACCGCAGCCGGACTGCGACCACATCGAACGCACGGGATGCCGGGAGCGGACCAGTCGGCCTGTAAGCCGGGTTCTGTGATCGGCAGTCATCCATCTCGGATCGCCGTTGCCGACGACCTCCAGCGGTCTACCCGGGAACTCGGGCCGGCGCCCTCAGCGTTCCCTGTCTGACCTTGCTCCCGGTGGGGTTTGCCGTGCCGTCCTCGTCACCGAGGCCGCGGTGGTCTCTTACACCACCCTTTCACCCTTACCGCGCCGCCGAGGCGGCTGCGGCGGTCTGCTCTCTGTGGCACTGTCCCGCGGATCGCTCCGGGTGGGCGTTACCCACCACCGTGCCGGTTGGAGCCCGGACTTTCCTCGGCCCCGGTGCGTGCACCGGGGACGCGACTGCCCGGCCGACTGGTCCGCGCACGATTCTACGCGGGGCCTGCTCCTGCGCCCTCCTGGACGTGCGGCAGCTCTCCACCGTCGGTCCCTCCGCGGCCGTGCGCTGCCATCCACAATGGTGGGGTGCTGATCCTGCTGCCTCCCTCGGAGACCAAGACCCGGCCCGACCCCGGCGTCGCCGCCGGCGCGCTCGATCTGGGGGCACTCGCCTTCCCGGAGCTCACCGAACAGCGCGCAACCATGCTTCGCGCGGTCCAGCGCACCGCCGCCGGCAAGGACGCGGCGACCAGGCTGGGCGTCCCGGCCTCCGCCCCAGAGCTGGTGGAGCGGATGATCGCTCTCGAGGACGAGCCGGTGGGCCCGCCGTTGACCGTCTACTCCGGCGTGCTGTTCGACCAGCTGGACCCCTCCATCGAGATCCCGGCTGACAGGCGGGTCCTGGTGCAGAGCGCCCTGCTGGGGGTGGTCGATGCCGCCACGGACCGGATCCCGGCCTATCGGCTCTCCGCCGGCTCCACCGTGGCGCGGCTGGGGAAGGCCGCCACATGGTGGGCCCGCCACCTGCGCCCCCTCGGTTCCAGGCTGCTCGGCGAGGAGGCCGAGGGCCCCTCCCCCGTGGTGATCGACTCCCGCTCCGGTGCATACCGCACGATGATGCCGATGCACTCCACCCCCACGGTGACGGTGCTGGAGGTGTCCCCGGTGCAGGAGCGCAGCGGCACCCGCAAGGTGGTCTCGCACGACGCGAAGCGCTATCGAGGCTGGGTGACCCGCGTGCTGCTCGACGCCGCCGCGCCGGCCTCGACGCCCGACGAGGTGGTCGATCAGCTCCGGGCGGGCTTCGGCGGCACGCTGGGGGTCGAACTGGAAGGGGACCGGCTGGCTATCGTGGACAGGGTGAGCTGACCTGCCCGCGCCAGGGGTCCGTGCTCTGCTCGCTGATCAGCACCTCGATGCCGGGCAGGGTCTCGTTCAGCAGCTCGCGGGCCAGCGGCAGCCACAGGGCCTCACTCGCGGCGTGGGCCACGTCGATCAGCGCGGGCACGGCCGACGGGTCTGCGGCGTCCTCGATGTGCTCGAGCGCCGGGTGATGGCGCAGGTCCGAGGTGATGTACACGTCGGCCCCCGAACCGGTGGCGGCCTCCAGGAACGAGTCCCCCGCCCCGGGGCACACCGCGACCGTGTGCACCTCCCGCTCGGCAGGGCCGGTGTGCGCGATGCCGCGCGCGGTGGCAGGCACGATCCCGGCGAGGCGTGCAGCGAGCTGTCCTACCGTGATCGGGGAGGGCACCTGGCCGACGGCTCCGAGCCCGAACAGCTCCGATCCGTGGTCGGCAGCGGCCGCCTCGCCGCTCTCCTTCCCGGGGACCAGGGGGCGGGCATCCTGCAGGTCGAGTGCACGGACCCAGGCGCCGACGGTGCCGAGCGTGGAGCGGTCCACGTTGGTGTGCCCGCACCACAGTCCGATGCGGGCACGGATCAGGGATGTCACCACCTGTCCCTTGCCGTCGTCGGCCGGCAGGAAGCTGGCGCCCCGAAGCAGCAGGGGATGGTGGGTGACCAGCAGCTGTGCCTCGCGGTCGATGGCTTCGCGGGCCACCGCGACGGTGGGATCGACGGCCAGCAGCACCCTGCTCACCTCGGCATTGCGCTCTCCCAGCACCAGGCCCACGCGGTCCCAGGCCTCCGCCCACCGCAGCGGGTAGGCGGCCTCGAGCACCCCGATCACGTCAGCGAGCACGGACGGCCGGTGAGCGCTCGGATCGTGCACGGGCAGGTTCACCGCTCCCCCATCGCCTGCGTCTCGACCAGGGCCGCCTGGTACGCCTTCCAGGCCATCAGCACGCACTTGATGCGGGCCGGGAACTTCGCGGCCCCCATCAGGGCGACGGCATCTCCGATCAGCTCCTCGTCGGCCTCCACGGTGCCGCGCGAGCTCATCACGGTCTCCAGATGCTCGATCACCGGGAGCGCCTCCTCGGTGGTGCGGCCGATCAGCAGGTCGCTCATGATCGAGGCGGAGGCCCGGCTCATGGCGCAGCCGATCGCCTCATAGGAGATGTCGCGGATCCGCAGGCTGCCCCCCGCGCGGTCATCGCGATCCAGGTGCAGCCGCAGGGTGATCTCGTCACCGCAGGTGGGGTTCACGTGGTGCACCTCGGCGTCGAACGGCTCGCGCAGGCCCGCGTTCTGGGGCCGCTTGTCGTGCTCGATCACGAGCTCGGTGTAGAGGGAATCGAGAGGGTTGGTCACCGGGACGCCGCCTGGAAGTAGTCGATGGCACGGGCCACGCCGTCGACGAACGCGTCGACCTCGGCCTCGGTGGTGTGGACGGAGAAGCTGGCGCGGGTGGAGCCGGTGACGCCGTAGCGGCGGTGCAGCGGCCAGGCGCAGTGGTGGCCCACGCGCACCTGGACGCCCAAGGAGTCCAGCACCTGGCCCACGTCGTGGGCGTGCACGCCGTCGATCACGAAGGCGACCGCGCCGCTGCGCTGCGGGGACGCTCCGGGGCCCAGCACCCGCACGGCGTCGATCCCCG
Organism: Brachybacterium sp. p3-SID957; assembly: GCF_025144775.1. Taxonomy (NCBI): domain Bacteria; kingdom Bacillati; phylum Actinomycetota; class Actinomycetes; order Micrococcales; family Dermabacteraceae; genus Brachybacterium; species Brachybacterium sp. p3-SID957. The sequence continues at coordinate 20,826 of NZ_JALXKT010000004.1, forward strand.
ACAGCCCCTCGAGGGCCCGGGTGGTCAGCGCCTGTTCGTGGGCGGCGATCTGCTCCATCCCCAGTGCGCTCAGGTAGTCGCAGGCGGCCCCCAGGCCCACGGTCTGGGAGACCGGCGGGGTGCCGGCCTCGAAGCGTGCCGGAGGCGCGGCGTACGTGGAGCGGTCCATGGTGACCGTCTCGATCATGGAGCCGCCGGTGAGGTACGGCGGCATCGCCGCGAGATGCTCGTAGCGGCCCCACAGCACGCCCACCCCCGTGGGACCGAGCATCTTGTGACCGGACAGAGCTGCGAAGTCCACCCCCAGCTCGGACACGTCGAAGGGCATGTGCGGCGCTGACTGCGCGGCATCCAGCACCGTCAGGGCGCCGACGGCACGGGCCGCCTCGGCGAGCTCCCGGACGGGGTTCACCGTGCCCAGCACGTTGGACTGGTGGGTCAGCGCCAGCACCTTCGTGCGCTCGGTGAGCAGGGAGGGCAGACCGGTGAGGTCCAGCGTGAACTCGTCGGTCAGGGGGATCCAGCGCAGGGTGGCGCCGGTGCGGCGGGCGAGCTCCTGCCAGGGCACCAGGTTGGCGTGGTGCTCCATCTCCGTCACCAGGATCTCGTCACCGGGGCCCACGCGCAGCCGCGCAGGGGTGGTGTCGTCGCCGTCGCCGAGGGAGCGGGCCACCAGGTTCAGCGCCTCGGTGGCGCCGCGGGTGATCACCACCTCCTCGCTGCGGGGCGCGCCGATGAAGCGGCCGATGGTGGTGCGGGCATGCTCGAAGGCGTCGGTGGCGGCCTCGGCCATCCGGTGGGCGCCGCGCTTGACGGCGGCGTTGTCGTGGGTGAGGAAGGCCACCTCGGCGTCGATCACGGGGCGGGGTCGCTGCGAGGTGGCGCCGGAGTCGAGGTACACCATGGCGGTGTCCGCATCGAGGCGGCGATCCAGGATCGGGAAGTCCCTCCGGATGGACTCGAGATCGAACGGTCGGGTCGGATGGAACGGTGCCGTCATGCCGGGCTGGCCTCCACGGGTGGTCGGTGTGCCGCCGCCCTCGCTCCGGCCCAGGGGCAGGAATGTCACACCCCCGCAGGGCGCGCCGATGCGGCGTGTCGCTCCAGTATAGGAAGGTCCTTCCCTACGACCTCGGGAGCCGCCGTGCGCACCTGGATGCGCGTGCAGTTCTTCCTCTTCTTCTTCAGCTGGGTCACCTTCCTGTCCTACTGGGGTGTCATCTTCGATGCCCGCGGTTTCGACGGCGCAGAGATCGGGCTGTCGATCACCGTCTCGCTGGTCACCCGCGCGATCGCGGTGGTCACCCTGTTCCCGCTGGCGAACCGACTGTGGCCCATCGGCTCCCTCACGCGGTGGCTGCCCTGGCTGTGCTTCGCGCTGGGCCTGGGTTTCCTTCCGCACACCGGCCTGACCGGTCTGTTGGTGCTCTCGGCCGCATTCGGCGTGCTGTACCCCACGCTGATGCCGCTGCTGGAGACCACCGCGGCCCTGGGGGCGCAGCGGGGAGCACTGGTGTACGGGCCGGTGCGGCTGTGGGGATCGTTCGGGTTCGTCACCGGCGCCGGTGTGAACGGGCTGGTGGCCCGGCAGCTGGGCAACGGGGCGCTGCTGCCGGTGTTCCTGCTCGCGCTGCTGGCTCTGGCACTGACCGCGCTGTCCCGGATCGGCGACGAGGTGGTGGCGGCGCAGAGGTCCGGTTCGATCGGGGCGTGGGGCCCGCTGTTCGGGCACCGGGTGTTCATGCTGGCCCTGGGGATCTGCGTGCTGGTGCAGAGCTCTCACGCGGCGTACTACGCCTTCGGAGCGCTGCATCTGGAGAGGCTGCAGGTGGATCCGCTGGTGATCGCCCTGTTCCTGATGCTGGCGCCGCTGTCGGAGATGCTGGTGTTCCGTCTCACCGCCGGGGTGGCCGACAGGTGGCCCCTGGCTGTGCTGATGCTGATCGCGACCGTCGGTGCGCTGGTGCGGTGGGGCGTGTGGGTGCTGGATCCGACAGTGCCGATGCTGCTGGCCTCGCAGCTGCTGCACGGTCTCACCTTCGGCATGATGCAGGTGGGCTTCATCCAGACGATGCGTCGACACGTCGCCCCTGACCTGATGGTCCCCGCGCAGGGGCTGTACTCCGCGCTGGGCACCGGGGCGGGCACGGCGGTGATGACGGCGATCGCCGGGCACTTCTTCGACATCTCCCCGGTGCTGACCTTCACCGCGATGGTGCTGTGCGTGGTGCCCGCCCTGCCCGCTGCGATGCTGCTGGCACGGGCCGAGCAGCGCCTACCCGCGACCCCGGCATGAGAGCCTGGGGCACGCGCCCTGCCCCGTCGACGCCCCACCCAGGAGTGACTCCATGGACACGATCATCCTCATCCTGTTCGGCCTCACCATCGCTGCGGCACTGGTGGTCACCCTGGTGACCGTGCTGCGGAGCAGGCGCAGCGGCGGGTGGGGCGGTTCGGACCAGGCCGAGCGCACCCCGCAGCAGAAGGAGCGCGACAGCCGCACGATGATGATCTGGGGCTGCCTGGCGCTCGCGGTTCCCGCTGTCCTGGTCCTCGCCTACACCCTCACCCGGTGATCCGGCCTCTGATCCCGCCTTCGCGAGCGTCGTGCCCCTCCGGCGACTGGACTGAGAGGTCAAGTGCACAACAACCGCATTCGGCCCCCGCCACGAACGGGGCGAGGGCCGACATACGTTTCATACCTGGTGGGTCGTGAGGGGCTCGAACCCCCGACCTTCTGGGTGTAAACCAGACGCTCTGACCAGCTGAGCTAACGACCCCGGGCGGGCACCCTCCTGGGGCGCCCTCGGATCCTACCGGTGTGAGACGGCGGGTCGGTGTGCGAGGCAGGGCCTCTCAGTTGCGCGATGCCAGGCGCGTCCCGGTCCAGTCCTTGGCCAGGCTCATCGAGCTCATCACGCGAAGTCCCGCGGTCTCCGCGGCCTCCTGCACCTCTGCGGGGCTCACGTGGCCGTCACGCCCGGCCTTGGGGCTCAGCAGCCAGATCGGCGCGCCCGCGTCGAGAGTGGTGAGGGAGTCCACGAGGGCGTCGGTGAGGTCGCCGTCCTCCTCACGCCACCACAGCACCACGGCGTCGACGATCTCCTGGCAGTCCTCGTCCTCCAGCTCGGCACCGATGAGGTCCTCCATCGCATCGCGCAGCTCGAGGTCGACGTCGTCGTCGTACCCGATCTCCTGCACGAGCTGACCGGTCGTGAATCCCAGCACTTCCGCAGGGGTGCGCTGCTGGCGGGGGTCGGCCGACGATGACAAGAACGGGCTCCTTCGAGGTGACGGTGCAGTAACACGACTGGTCACACCGCAGTGCTCCCATCGCGCGGCTAATCCTATGACAGTTGCACCGGGGGTGTTGCGGGTGTCACCACATCGGAGCGAACCCTCACCCCTCAGGCCTCGGTTCCCGGTTGTAGTCTGGACGGAACCGAGGCCGACGGCGCGGGGCTCAGCGGTGTTCGCCCGCCCCGTGACCTGATCCGCACTTCTGAGAGAGAAGGACAGTGTGAGCTCGCACATCACGCCCCGCCCGATCGGAATCAACCTGCCCAGCCACGCGCAGGACCCTGACCCCGAGGAGACGCGGGAGTGGCTCGACTCTTTCGACGGACTGGTGGAGGCCCGCGGCGAGGACCGCGCCTCCGAGGTGATCCAGAACGTCATCCAGCACGCCCGTCGCTCGGACCTGCACCTGCCGGACTCCCTCACCACCGACTACATCAATACGATCCCTGCCGATGAGCAGCCGGAGTACCCCGGCGACCCCGAGCTCGAGAAGGAGATCCGCAACGCGATCCGCTGGAACGCCGCGATGCTGGTGCACCGCGCGCAGCGCCCGGGCGTCTCGGTCGGCGGTCACCTCTCCAGCTATGCCTCGATCGCGAACATGTACGAGGTCGGCTTCAACCACTTCTTCCGCGGTCGCGACCACGAGGGCGGCGGAGACCACGTCTTCTTCCAGGGCCACGCCTCCCCCGGCATCTACGCCCGCGCCTTCATGCTGGGCAGGCTCTCCCAGGAGCAGCTGGACGGCTTCCGCCAGGAGGTCTCCAGCGAGCACGGCATGCCCTCCTACCCGCACCCCCGGGCGATGCAGGACTTCTGGGAGTTCCCCACTGTGTCCATGGGCATCGGCCCCGTGGCAGCGATCGAGCAGGCCTCCTTCGACCGCTACCTGCACAACCGCGGCCTGAAGGACACCAGCCAGCAGCACACCTGGGCGTTCCTGGGCGACGGCGAGATGGACGAGGTGGAGTCCCGCGGCGCTCTGCACATCGCGGCCAAGGAGCACCTGGACAACCTCACCTTCGTGGTCAACTGCAACCTGCAGCGCCTGGACGGCCCGGTGCGCGGCAACGGCAAGATCATCCAAGAGCTGGAGAGCCAGTTCCGCGGTGCCGGCTGGAACGTCATCAAGGTGATCTGGGGCTCGGGCTGGGACCCGCTGCTGGCCGCCTCCGAGGACGGCGCCCTCATCGACCTGATGAACGCCACCCCGGACGGCGACTTCCAGACCTACCGCGCGGAGTCCGGCGGGTTCATCCGCGACAACTTCTTCGGTCGCGATCCGCGCACCAAGGCGCTGGTCGAGGACATGTCCGACGAGGACATCTGGTGGAAGCTGAACCGCGGCGGCCACGACACCAAGAAGATCTACGCCGCCTTCAAGGCCGCCACGGAGCACAAGGGCCAGCCCACCGTGGTCCTGGTGCACACCATCAAGGGCTACCGCCTGGGCAAGAACTTCGCGGGCCGCAACGCGACCCACCAGATGAAGAAGTTCACGCTGGACGACCTCAAGGCCCTGCGCGACACCCTGCACATCCCGGTCAGCGACGAGCAGCTCGAATCGGGCAGCGTGTACGACGCGCCCCTGTACATGCCGGACGAGGACTCGCCGGCGATGAAGTACTTCAAGAGCCACCGCGCCCAGCTGGGCGGCCCCGTTCCCACCCGGAGGACGGAGCACAAGGCCATCGAGCTTCCCGGCGACAAGGCCTACGAGGTCGTCAAGCGAGGTTCGGGCAAGCAGGAGATCGCCACCACGATGGCGCTGGTGCGGCTGCTGAAGGACCTGATGCGCGACAAGGAGAGCGGCAAGCGCTGGGTGCCGATCATCCCCGACGAGGCCCGCACCTTCGGGATGGACTCGCTGTTCCCGACCGCGAAGATCTACAACCCGGACGGTCAGAACTACCTCTCGGTGGACCGCGACCTGCTGCTGGCCTACAAGGAGGCCACCTCCGGCCAGATCAAGCACATGGGCATCAACGAGATCAGCTCCACCGCCGCATTCACCGCTGCCGGGACCTCGTACGCCACCCATGGCCTGCCGATGATCCCGTTCTACATCTTCTACTCGATGTTCGGGTTCCAGCGCACCGGCGACTTCTTCTGGGCCGCCGGTGACCAGATGGCCAAGGGCTTCGTGATCGGCGCGACCGCCGGCAAGACCACCCTGGCCGGTGAGGGCCTGCAGCACATGGACGGCCATTCGCCGATCCTGGCCTACACCAACCCCGGCACCGTGATCTACGACCCGGCCTACGGCTACGAGATCGGGCACATCATCCGCGACGGCCTGCAGCGCATGTACGGCGAGGACGATCGCCTGCAGGAGGTCTTCTACTACCTCACCGTCTACAACGAGCCCATCGTGCAGCCCAAGGAGCCGGAGGGCCTGGACGTCGAGGGCCTGCTGAAGGGCATGTACGTACTGGAGGCCGCCGAGCAGGGCGACGGCCCCGAGGTGCAGCTGATGGCCTCGGGCGTGGGCGTGCCGTGGGCGCGCCACGCACGTGAGCTGCTGGCCGAGGACTGGGGCGTGCGCGCCAGCGTGTGGTCGGTGACCTCCTGGACCGAGATGCGCAAGGAGGCCCTGGAGGCCGAGAAGCACAACCTCCTCAACCCCGAGGATGAGCGCACCCCGTGGATCACCCAGCGCCTGGAGGGTGTCGAGGGGCCGTTCGTCGCCTCCAGCGACTTCGACTTCCTGGTGCCCGACATGATCCGCGAGTGGATCCCCGGCCAGTACGGCGTGCTCGGTGCCGACGGCTGGGGCTTCTCCGACACCCGTCCGGCTGCCCGCCGCTACCTGAAGATCGACGCCCATTCCATGGTGGTCAAGGCCCTGCAGCTGCTGGCTCGCGAGGGCAAGGTCGATGCCTCCACCGTGCGCAAGGCGATCGACAAGTACGACCTGGGCAACGTCAACGCCGGCGAGTCCGGCTCCTTCGGCGGCGAGTCCTGACAGCAACCGGGCCGTCCTCTGCACGCACGGGGCGGCCCGGTACTGTTCTCGCCCACCCGCAGATACTGCCCGCCGACTTCTCCCCACCACATCACGTCACCACCACGGAGGTCCCCCGTGCTCGCGATCGTCTGCCCCGGCCAGGGCGCCCAGAAGCCCGGCTTCCTCGCCCCCTGGCTGGAGGTCGCCGGTGTCCGTGACAGCCTGGTCGCCATGTCCGAGGCCTCCGGTGTGGATCTCATCCACCACGGCACCGAGTCCGATGCGGAGACCATCCGTGACACCGCCGTGGCCCAGCCGTTGCTGGTGGCCGCCGGCATCGTCGCGCTCGACCCCCTGGTGGGCGCAGCCGGATCCGGCGCCGGCCCGCAGGCCGACCTTCTCGCCGGGCACAGCGTCGGCGAGATCACTGCTGCGGCGCTGTCCGGCGTGCTCCACCGCGAGGATGCGATGCGCCTGGTCGCTGTCCGCTCACGCGCGATGGCTGCGGCGGCGGCTGCCGAGCCCACCTCCATGGCGGCCGTCGTCGGCGGCACCCGCGAGGAGGTGCTGGCCGCGATCCAGGAGCACGGCCTGACCCCGGCGAACATCAACTCCGCCGCTCAGGTGGTCGCCGCCGGCGCCAAGGAGCGCATCGACGCACTGTCAGCGACGCCTCCCGCGAAGGCCCGGGTCATCCCGCTGCGGGTCGCCGGGGCCTTCCACACCTCGTACATGGCTCCTGCGCGTCAGGAGCTCGAGGCCCTGGTCGCCCAGCTCACCGCCTCCGACCCGCACCCGCAGTGCCCGCTGGTCTCCAACGCTGCGGGGGAGGTCGTCACCGAGGGCGGCCGGTACCTGGAGCTGATCGTGAACCAGGTGGCCGCCCCGGTGGATTGGGAGGCCTGCATGCGCGTGTTCGCCGACCGCGGCGTGACCGGCATCCTCGAGGTCGCTCCGGCCGGTACCCTCACCGGACTGGCCAAGCGCGAGCTGAAGGGCGTGGCCCTGATGAACCTCAACACCCCGGAGGACCTCGATGCGGCCGGGGGCTTCATCCGCGAGCACGGGTCGGCCGCCGACCGCGTCGACGCCGTCGACCACGACGAGGAGAACTGACATGGCCGTCACCCTTCGCCCCCACCCCACCGTCCCCGGCTCCCGGGTGCTCGCCTACGGCGCGGCCCGCGGCGACGTGAGCGTCCCCAACGACGACCTCGTGGGCCCCATCGACTCCTCCGACGAGTGGATCCGCCAGCGCACCGGCATCATCACCCGCACCCGGGCCAGCGAGGGGGTCGGGGTCAAGGACCTCTCGCTGACCGCCGCCCGTGAGGCGATCGAGACCTCCGGCATCGAGCTGGACACGCTGGATGCCATCATCGTCTCCACCATCTCGTTCCCCTACCCCACGCCGTCGCTGGCCACCCTGCTGGCCGGCGAGCTGGGTCGGCCCGACGTGATCGCCTACGACATCTCCGCCGCCTGCGCCGGGTTCTGCTACGGCATCGGGCAGGCCGATGCGCTGATCCGCTCCGGCGGTGCCCGCAACGTGCTGGTGATCGGGGCGGAGAAGCTCTCCGACTTCGTCTCCCCCACCGACCGCTCCATCTCGTTCCTGCTGGGCGACGGGGCCGGTGCGGCCGTCGTCGGCCCGAGTGACGAGCCGCTGATCGGTCCCACTGTGTGGGGCAGCGACGGCGACAACTGGAACACCATCCGCATGACCGGTTCGCTGGTGGACTTCCGCGACGGGAAGGTGGAGTGGCCCACCCTCGAGCAGGACGGCCGCACCGTGTTCCGCTGGGCCGTGTGGCACACCGCGAAGAAGATCCGCGAGATGCTCGAGGCCTCCGGCCTGCGCATCGAGGACGTCGACGCGTTCGTCCCCCACCAGGCCAACATGCGCATCATCGACGAGCTGGCCAAGCAGCTCGGCCTGCCCGAGGACGTCGTCATTGGGCGGGACATCGCCGAGACGGGCAACACCTCGGCCGCATCCATCCCGCTGGCCACCCACCGCCTCATCCAGGAGGGTGCGGTCTCCAGCGGGGACGTACTGGTGCAGTTCGGCTTCGGAGCCGGGCTCGCCTATGCGGGGCAGGTCCTGATCCTGCCCTGAGACACGACATGCGCCTGCACGAGCACGTCACAGGGCCCGGTCGCAGGTAGTCTGTCCCCGCCACACAATCCACGAATCCAAGGAGAACCCCATGGCACACACCGAGAACGAGATCCTCGAGGGCCTCGCCGAGATCGTCAACGAGGAGACGGGTGTCGCCACGGAGGACGTCAAGCTCGACAAGTCCTTCACCGACGACCTGGACATCGACTCCATCTCCATGATGACCATCGTGGTCAACGCCGAGGAGAAGTTCGACGTCCGCATCCCCGACGAAGAGGTCAAGAACCTCGTGACCGTCGGCGATGCCGTGAAGTACATCGCGGGCGCACAGGCCTGACACCGCACGACGCCCGGGACCGCTCGCGTCCCGGGCGTCGTCATTCCCTTCGTTCCCTGCCCGGCCGTTCCCGACCGTTCCCCCGGAGGTCCCCATGTCTGCTCCCCGCACCCGTGTCGCCGTGACCGGCCTGGGCACCGTCAACCCGCTCGGCGGTGACACCGCCTCGACCTGGGAGGCCGCCCTCGCCGGCACCTCCACCGCCCGCACGCTCGAGAACGACTGGACCGAGCGGTACGGACTGAGCGTCGACTTCGCCTGCCGGGTCCCGATCGACCCCCTCGACCACCTGGCGCGCCCCGAGGCGAAGAAGCTGGATCCCTCCGGGCAGTTCTCGATGATCGCCGCTCGTGAGGCATGGGCCGACGCCGGCTCCCCCGAGGTAGACCCGGCCCGCCTGGGCGTGGTGGTCGGCACCGGTATCGGCGGGGTGTGGACGATCCTCGACCAGTGGGACCTGGTGCAGGAGAAGGGCGCCCGCCGGGTGAACCCGTTCACCATCCCGATGTTGATGGCGAACTCCTCTGCCGCCCACATCGAACTCGAGCTGGGCGCCCAGGCCGGTGCCCACACCCCCGTCTCCGCCTGCGCCTCGGGTGCCGAGGCCGTGGCGGTGGGCCTGGACATGATCCGCGCTGGCAGGGCCGACGTGGTCGTGGTGGGCGGCACCGAGGCATGCGTCCACCCGCTGCCCCTGGCCGCCTTCGCAAACCTGCGCGCGCTGTCCACTCGCACCGATGACCCGCAGAGCGCCTCCCGGCCCTACGATCGCGATCGCGATGGGTTCGTGCTGGGCGAGGGTGCCGCCATCATGGTGCTGGAGACGGAGGAGCACGCCCGCGCCCGCGGTGCCCGCGTGTACGCGTACGTCTCCGGCCGCGGCATGGCCTCGGACGCCCACCACATCTCGGCCCCCTCGCAGGAGGGCCAGGCCCGCGCGATCCGCGAGGCCGTGACGGACGCCGGTGTCACCGCGCAGGACGTGGTGCACGTCAACGCGCATGGCACCTCCACGCCCCTGGGAGACATCGGCGAGCTGCACGCCGTCGCCGCAGCGCTGGACGGCGTGACCGACCAGCTGGTGGTGACCTCGACCAAGTCCATGACCGGGCATCTGCTGGGAGGCGCCGGCGCGCTGGAGTCGCTGTTCTCAGTGCTCTCGGTGCACCACCGCACCTCCCCGCCCACCATCAACATCGAGAACCTCGACCCCGAGGTGCCGCTGCGCATCGCGCAGAACGAAGCGGTGGGCCTTCCCGAGGGCGACATCGCGGTGCTGAACAACGCCTTCGGCTTCGGCGGCCACGACGTGGCCGTGGTGGTCACCAGCGCCTGATCTCGCTGCTCAGCTCACCCGGTGCAGCCAGCGCATCGGAACGCCCTCGCCGGCGTGCCGGTAGATCTCCAGGTCCTCGTCCCACGGCTCGCCGAGAGCCACGCCCAGCTCCCGCTGCAGGGCAAGGGCGTCGCCGCCGGCGCGCTCGATGCATCCGCGCACATGATCCTCCGTCAGCACCAGGTTCCCGGCGCGGTCGGTGACACCGTGATGGATGCCGAGCTCGGGGGTGTGGCTCCAGCGGGAGCCATCGGTGACGGTGGTGGGGTCCTGGGTGACCTCGAAGCGCAGTTCGTGCAGCCCCCGCAGGGCGCTCACGAGGGAGGCTCCGGTATCGGCGCGACCGCGCCAGGTGAACTCAGCGCGCAGCTGGCCGCGCCGTGCGGGTTGGTCCTCCCAGCGAATGCGCACGGGCGTGCCGAGCACTCCGCCCGCGGCCCATTCGATGTGCGGTGCGAGGGCGCGGGGAGCGGAGTGGATGTACACGACACCCTGGGTCATCTCGTTCCTTCCGGTCTCCGATGCGTCTTCCCCAACGAATCGGTGGCCGCCCCGGCGCGAGATGCCCGGCGGGGTGTGTGGTGAGCTTAGAGCCTTTCCCTGATCTGGCGCAACGCCTGCTTCTTCACGGAGCGCTCCAGGCCGTCGATGTAGAGGGCCCCGTCGAGGTGCCCCACCTCGTGCTGGATGAGCCGGGCGGTGATGCCCTCGCCTGCCAGTTCGATCTCCTCGCCGTCGACGTCCGTGCCCACGCAGCGGGCGTAGGCGGCGCGGGTGCGGGGGAACCACAGCTCCGGCACGGACAGGCAGCCCTCGTCGCCGTCCTGGGTGTCCTCGGAGAGCTCGACGATGACGGGGTTGAGGATGCACCCGATCCCGTGGTCGTCGAGGTTCCAGGAGAAGGCCCGCAGGCTCACGCCGATCTGGTTGGCGGCCACACCGGCGCGGCCTTCCTGGTCGACGGTGTCCAGCAGGTCCTGGACCAGACCGCGCACACCGTCGGTGACGTCGCCCACGGGATCGCAGGGGGTGCGCAGAACGGGGTCTCCGACGATGCGGATGGGGCGGATGCTCATCGCTGCTCCTGCCCGGCCGCATTCCCCTCGACCTTCGGGTTCCCGGAGATCGTGTGGGTCACCTCGACACCGGGGACGATGGTGCGCTCCACGGTGCAGGCAGCGGCCACGGCGCGCTCGAACACGGTGACCACCCGGGTGATCTCCTCGGTGCTGAGCCCGGAGAGGTCCAGCTGGACCTCCTCGTCGATCCGCAGATAGCGGTCCTGCTCCTCGTCGGCGGTGCCGTGGGCCCACAGACGCATGGCGAAGTCCTCGCCGAGGCGGCGCCCCAGGGGGATGTCGGCGCTCATGCCGGCACAGCCGATGAGGGCGATCTTCAGCAACTCGCCGGGCGAGATCTCACCCTCCCCCATGCCGATCGGGATCTCCACGCCCCGCTGATTGCGCCCCACCAGGGAGCGCCTGCTCACGCGATCGGCCCAGACGCTGCCGGGGCCGTAGGCGTCGGGGCGCTCGAAGCTGTCGTCCGGGACGGTGGGCATGGGGTCTCCTCGAGGGGCAGCGGATACGACTCAGCCCCGACCGAGGCCGGGGCTGAGAGGTGATGCTGGCTCCCGCGACTGGACTTGAACCAGTAACCGTTCGATTAACAGTCGAATGCTCTGCCGATTGAGCTACGCGGGATCGACCTGGACGACTCTAGCAAAACTCCGGAGCCCGGCGCACGTCTAAACGGTGCGGAGGGGCCGTCTATGACGCATCTAACCCTGCGGCCAGATCGGCTCCCGTGGTGCCACCCAGCGACGGGTCCGTGGAGGCCCGAACGGCGAGCTGCGGCTCGATCACGCGGGCTTCCGCGGAGGTGCCGGGATCCCCGGTGGCGGTGGTCCGTTGCCCGGCGGCGGCGTCGATCACCTCGAGCATGCGCGTGGCGGCGGCCCGCCCGTACTCGACTGCGGAGCGACGGATGGCGGTGATGGGCGGGGTGTGCCCGCGTGTGAGCGGGGAGTCCTCGTAGCTGACCACCGCGACCCCCTCGGGGATGGGGACCTCACGGCTGCGCAGCACCGCGGCGCCGGCCAGCGCCATCTCGTCGCTGTCGAAGACGATCGCGGTGGGAGGGGCGGGAAGGCGCAGCACCTCGGCTGTGGCGCGGGCGGCGCCGGCCGCGCCGAAGCCGGCGTCCTGCTGCACGCACTCCAGTTCGAGCTCCTCCCCCAGGCGACGGAAGGTGGTGTTGCGCTGCATCGTGTGCAGGAACTCCGCTGTGCCGGCGACGCGCGCGATGCGCGTGTGTCCCAGCTCGGCCAGGTGCTCCACGATCAGCCGTGTGGCCTCGGCGTCATCGACATAGACCGAGGGCAGGGATCCGTGGTGCCCGGGGCCTCCCACCACCAGGGCCGGCTGGCCCAGCTCCTCCAGGGCGCCGATGCGCGGGTCCTGAAGGCGCAGGTCCACCAGCACCACGCCGTCCACCCGGCGCTGTCCGAACCAGCGGCGGTAGGTGTCGATCTCCGCCTCGGTGGATTCCACGATCTTCATCTGCAGGGAGTAGTCCGCGGCGCTGAGCACCTCCTGCAGCCCTGCCACGAACGCTCCGAAGAAGGCCTCCGCGCCCAGCACCTCGGCGGGGCGCGCTAGCACCATCCCGACCGTCTTGACCGGGGCGCCGGCAAGGGCCCGGGCGGCGTGGGACGGCTCCCACCGCAGCTCGCGGGCGATCTCGAGGATCCGCTCACGGGTGGCATCGGAGACGCCGGGACGGCCGTTGACGGCCAGGGAGACGGCAGCGGAGGTCACCCCGGCACGGCGGGCGATGTCTGCGATGGTGACGCGCTTGCCGCGACCTGTCCCGCGGGGCTGCTCGGGCCTGGAGCTGGTCATCACGAGGCCTTCCCCATAGAAGCACGTGGTCGCCGAGCCCCTAGAGGCACAGGCCCGCGCGCCACTCCTACTAAAGCGCTATAGTACCAGGCGGGGATGGACGGGAGGTGCATTCCCGGGCGTCGGTGGCCGGCTCGTCGATCATCGGTGGTTCCGGCGCCGCACCGATCTCCCCCGACGTGACCGAGCTACCCGAGAAGGACAACGATGTCTTCCGATCCCTCCGCCGCCTCCGTGGCCCCGGCGCGCCCCCGCTTCGGGGTCAACTACACGCCGCGCATCGGCTGGTTCCACGCCTGGCACGATCTGGACCTGGACGCCGTGGGCGAGGATCTGCGGGCGATCTCGGAGCTGGGCCTGGACCATGTGCGGATCTTCCCGCTGTGGCCGCTGCTGCAGCCCAACCGTACTCTGATCCGCCCCCGCGCCCTGGACGACGTGCGGGCCGTGGTGGACGTGGCGGCCTCCGTGGACCTGGAGGTGGTGGTGGACGTCGTGCAGGGGCACCTCTCGAGCTTCGACTTCGTGCCCAGCTGGCTGCTGACCTGGCACCGCCGCAACATGTTCACCGACCCCGAGGTGGTGGGCGCCATTGCCGATCTGGTGCGCGCACTAGGCGAGAACCTGTCTGACGCACCGAACCTGCTGGGTCTGAGCGTGGGCAACGAGATCAACCAGTTCTCCGCGTCCAACCATCCCGATCCAGATCCGCTGACGGTCCCGCAGGCCGAGCAATGGACCCGCACCATGCTGGAGGCGGCGCGCAACTCCGTGCCAACGGGACTGCACACGGTCTCCAACTATGACGCGGCCTGGTTCATGGACGATCACGCCTTCACGCCCGACCAGTCCGCGCAGCTGGGTGATGCGACCGTGGTGCACAGCTGGATCTTCGATGGGACGGGGCAGCGCTACGGCGCCCGCTCCTACGAGGTGGAGCACCGGGCGGAGTACTACCTGGAGCTGGCTCGCGGCTTCTCCCCCGCCCCGGAGCGTCCACTGTGGCTGCAGGAGGTGGGCGCCCCCCGCAACATCCTCGAGCAGGACGACGTGACCTGGTTCGTCCAGCGCACCGTGCAGACGGCGATGGACTGCCCGGACCTGTACGGCATCACGTGGTGGTGCTCCCACGACGTCTCCACCGAGCTGGCCGATTTCCCGCCGCTGGAGCACACCCTGGGCCTGATCGACAGCCACGGACGCATCAAGGAGTCCGGGGCCGCGCTGAGCGAGGCGGTCGCGGCTGCGCGACAGGCACCGGTGCCTGACCCGCGCGGCAGGGCGATCGAGCTGCACGTGGGGCCCGACCCCCTGCTGCAGCGCAGCGCCGCAGCCCCCGGCGGCTCGGTGTTCGAGGAGTGGATGGAGGCTTCCCGGGCCGGGGAACGGCCGACGATCACAGTGGTGCGCGACCATGCCCCGGCGCGTGCGGGCGCCACCCGCACCGGCGGGGCGGCCGCGACGCGCTGATAGCGGCTGCAACCTGATAGATTCATGCGCGCCCTGGACAGGGCACGGCCCAGTAGCTCAGCCGGTCAGAGCAGCGGACTCATAATCCGTCGGTCGCGGGTTCAAGCCCCGCCTGGGCTACCAGAGCAGCGCATTAGCGCCCTCGCCGTCCGCGGCGTGACAGGGCTTGGACGCGGCATCGGCAGCGCAGTGGAGTGGGTGCTGACGGTGAGCCTCGTGGCCCTGGCCGCAACGGTAGCCCCCTGGGTGGCGCAGCCGGTGCCGGCCCCGCTCGCGCACACGGTGCCCCACCGTTCCAGGACAAACCCGTCCCGGTTCCCGCAATCACTGCCCAGCCATGGCCAGGCGATCCCGACGATGGCGCCACGTGGGAATCCGGTGCACCCCGGCCGGCGCCCGAGGCGGTCGACACCTGCGATCCCCGCTGGCTCGACATCGTCGCCTTGGGCGATGGTCCGGAATACGCCAAGCTCGTCGCCACCAACCTCAGCGAGAACCCGTGCGCGCTGAGAGGGCACGGGTCCGTACGGCTCATGCAGGGCGGGAAGCACATCGACCTCTGCCCGGTCGCGGACTACAACGAACTGCCCCTGGGGTGCACTGACCTGGGCGCCGTGCTCGAGCCCGGAGGGCATTCCCACGCCGAACTCCGCTGGCCCGGATACGGCACGGCAGCCGGCCACGGCACCCCACAGCAGCTCTACGTCATCGCCGATCGCTCTACCGGCTCCAGATCGCCCCCGGGAGCGAGCAGCGCAGCCTCGACGGAACCGTGACCCCGCTCCCCGCTCCGTTCGACATCAAAGCCGGCGTTGACGGCGGCGCCGCGGGGCGGCAAATCGGACAGCGAGATGGCCATGCAGCGATAGTGCCACATTGAGGTCGTCGAGCCGGGATGTGCGCAGAAGTGTCACGAAACAGCGGATCCGGGCCCTATTGGCAACCGTGGCGGTCATGGCCCCCAACTGTCATGTTGGGGTATAACCCAATGAGACAGGTGCTCAGTGCGAGAGCTGGCCCCGGGGCGGCTAGCCAACAGGCACCTAAGGATGCGGGCGCGGATGCTAATCCGCTGACGGGTGGATCAGGCTTCGAGATGCCGCAACTTCTCCCACGCCGACTGGCGGGTCACGCCAAGAGCAGCGCCGATGGTCTCCCAGGATGTGCCACGCGCGCGCATGTAGGCGACCAGATCGCTCTGGAAGCGATCAAGCTGCGGCCGCTGCTGGGTGACTCCGCGAAGCATCCGCACCAGATCCTCCTCGCTGAGCGCCTCGAAGGCCGCTGTGGCGACGGGGGTGCCCTCGGCGAAGGACTGCGCTGCCTCGCGTGCACACTCACTGCAAATCATCACGCCGAGACCGCCGAGGAGGGGGCGATCGACAGCGCCCGAAAGTCCGCAGAATCCGCAGTGCATCGCGGAAATATCGCTGGGTTGGCGCATGGACTAAGTCTACAGCGAGTCGCTCCATCCGATCTCTTGATCCGTGACGACGGCGCCGCCTCTGCCATCCTCGACCACTCCCTGTATGTCAGGATATCCTGACGACATTGTGTCAGGATGGCCTGACGGAAGTCGTCGCAGACACCGGTGAGGCGATGGCCCACCCCCTGATCTTGGAAGCGAGGTGACCATGCGCAGGATTCTGGTTGCCACGGCGAGCGAGGCCACCGGCGACGATGCCGTCCGGACGCTGCTGCCGCTGATCGCGGTCACCACCCTTGGGGTGGGCGGCGGCCTCTTGGGCCTCCTGAACGCGCTGCCGTTCCTGTGGTACCTCTTCGCTCACCGACAGATCGGCTCATCGGTCGACGCGCTCGGGTATCGCCGCTCGGTCACCCTCGGCAACACTCTCCGCGTCCTCACGGCGGGCCTGCTGATCGTGCTGCTTGCCGCCGGCCACCTCTCCGTACCCGCCCTGCTCGTCCTCGCCGCGACCCTCGGGCTTGGCGATGCCCTGTTCACAACCGGGCACAGCGCCATGGTCCCCGCGATCGTTGGCCGGGACCGCACCGCTGACTGCTACCAGCGCATCGAGGCGGTCAGTGCGATTACACGGATTTCCGCTCCGGTGGTGGTCTCCGCTCTGCTGCGGCTCACCTCACCAGCTGTAGCGCTTGGTCTCGCGGTCGCGTCGTATCTGGTTAGCCTGTTCACCCTGGCCACGCTGCCGCCCCGGGCTAGCGGGACGCCCGCGCCAGCCCGAGATCCCTACGCGCGGGCCACGCCCTACGGTGCGCTGGCGTTCGAGCCGGAATGGACCGTCCGCAAGGTGGTGTCCACCCCCGGACTGGGAAACCTCACGCTCGCCACCACGCTTCTGAACGCCGCAGCGATGGTCTCGGGCACCGCGCTGGTGCTCTTCGCGTTGGAAACACTGCACCTGGCTCCTTCGACGGTCGCTCTGCTCACCGCAGCCGGGGCACTTGGGGCGCTCCTCGGCGCCGCCTGCTCCACACCCCTGCGCGCGCACCTGCCTACGGGCTCCGCGAAACTCCTCGCCACGCTCGGAGTGGCACTGAGCAGCCTGATCGCCCCGGCGGCATTGCTACTGCCGGCCGGGCAGGCTGTGATGCTCGGGACCGGAGAGCTCCTAATCGCCGCCAGTGCCACCGCAGCAGCGGTGGTCGGTTCTGACGTGCCCGCGAGACTGATCCCGCAGAGCCATCTCGGCCGTGCGTTCGCAGCGATCCGCCTACTGACGATCGGCGTGATGCCGGTGGCGAGCATCCTCGGGGGTCTGCTGGTTGCCCTGACCTCCCCCGTCGCGGCGCTGCTCGGCGCCGCGGCAGTCGCTGCGCTGGCGTGCCTACCCCTGATCCCCGTCCGTCACTGGTCCCCGCCCCCGGCCAATGGACTCACCTGAGCATCGCCGAGCCGCCGCATAGATGCTCGAAGCCCTGCAATAGGGGCCGCTGCACCAGTTGGTGACACCTCAATCAGACACATCTGCCACATTGAGCACTACCCTGCGTGACAGCTACTGCACCGCAGGTTTACCCGTCCCTCAGGGTCCAAAATGGCCGATCTGACACAGATCTGCTCACTCGGGTATACCCATTCAGGACGCGCCGTTCGGCCCGCTCGGGTCTGCGTCGCCTCGACTCTTGGTCACCGGGAGTCATTGATGCCGGGATCGCCGGCATCCGCGCCTTCAGTTTCGTCGTCGATCCACTCGAACAGGTCGCCCGGCTGGCATTGGAGGACACGACACATCGCATCCAGCGTCGACAGGCGGACGGCCTTGGCGCGACCGTTCTTTAGCACTGCGATGTTGGCCGGCGTGATGCCCACCCGATCGGCGAACTCCCCGACGCTCATCTTCTTTCGAGCGAGTTCCACATCGATGCGACTGACGATGGCCATCACTCAGACAACCGCATCCATCTCGACCTTGAGCGCGGTCGCTCGGACAAGCAGGCCCCTGAGGACGACGATCAGCAGGACGACGGCGAGACCGACCATCAGACCGAGCAACTCGGTCAGGACGATCCACGGAGCAGAAACACCCTGGATCGTCTGCCATGCGGCGGTGACCAGAGCGATGCACCATCCAGCACCGAGGGCGCCAAGGATGACATCGACCCACCGCCGCGCCTCAGCGTCGAAGATCTCGTCTCGGGCAACGCGGCCCAGCAGTTCCCACGTGGCCAACAGCGTGGCTTGGATGCAGGCCAGGAAGGCGATCAGCGAGATGGCCAGCTGCCATCGCGCCCAAGTGAACTCCGGGTACGCGTCTGCCATCCACCCGGAGGCCACCGGCACGACCACGACTTGGGCGAAGAGGAGGCCGAGGCCCGAGAGGACGGCAACGGCTTGAAGGGTTCGAGCGAGGCCACGAGTCATGCGTTGAGTATCAATCGCTATCTATCGAAAGTCAATCGATAGCCGCGCCCGCCCCCTCGACGTCTCAGCGACCGCAGATGGGGTGGGGCGGCAGGGAGCAGGCAGCGTCCGACGCCTCAGCCGTGAGTGACAGCTGAGCCAGTGAGACACATCCGTACGGGATGGGTGCCCCGTCGACGGGCTGCTGAAAGCGCCCGTTGATGAAGATCCTGTCGATACGGCTGCGGAAAACGGTCGCCGGCGTGCTGTGCGTCCTACGGTGAGGTCATGGAACTCCGCGACGCGTCGAGCCGACCTGCATCTCTGGCTCGGCCAGGCGCTCCGCAGCCGCGCCTGTCTTCTTGAACTCGGGCGCTTCCCCTATGCGGAGCAGGGGCGAGCGACGGCTACGACGGGCTGGTCGTGGACCCGCCGGGCACGTGGGCCGAGGTCTCGGCGGCTGTCCGTTGAGGCCTCATTGACGACGACATCTACGAGTCCGTGATCCAACGTCAGCATGGATTCTGAAGCGATCGCTCAACATATCGAGACGGTCCGGCGACTCTCGAAACCTGGGCGGGCGCTCGGCGTCTACCTCTCTGAACGCCGATGCGGATGTGTGCAAGCTGCCGCCCCGGGAAGCCGACCTCGACGGGACCTACAAGTCCTGGATCGCCCCCGATGTCGTTCGCGACTTTCGTGACGCGGGAGAGCCCTTCTTCTCACTCGAGCTTGCGCCCCCTTTGAGCCCCTCATTACTCATACGCTTCGTCCCCCACTCCCTGGCCCACCCGCCCAGTACCATCACCGCATAGGCATACTCGTGGACATCGTGGACGAGTTCGTGGTCGGCCTGTTCATGCCGTCGCGGAGGCGCAAGAGAGAGCGGCCCAAGAACGGATGACCGGATGCGAAGAGGACACGCTGCAGCTCCGAGAACGCCCTCCCGCTGGTTGATGTCAACCAGCCTTGAAACGTGTTTTGACCTGTACTGTTAGTGGCTCGGCTGGTCTCAGCGATGCCCGATTCGAAGCCATAATCCGTCGCTCCCAGGTTCATGCCCCGCCTGGGCTGCGACGCCGATGCCGGGTCACACCCCGAGCGCATCCTCCACCGCTCCGGGCTGGGTCCAGTCGCCCTCCCAGATCTCGCCGTCGATGATCAGTGTGGGGGTGCCCACTTCGAGCTCCTGGGCGGCGGGCTCCACCACCTCGAGCGTCCACGGCACGTAGACGCGGTCGCGGATCTGCTGCAGGCAGGTCTCGTCGCCGCCCACGCCCTGGGCGATCCGCGCGATCTCCTCGATGTCGGCCTCGGGCTCGTCCGGGGACTCCGGCTGGGCCGCGTACATGGCCTCCTCGAAGTCCAGCAGCAGCGCCGGGTCCTGGGCGTACACAGCGGCAGCGGCACCGGCGGTGTCCTGGGAGTAGGTCGAGTCGCGGCCCAGATCGAGCATGGGGCGCGGATGGATGCGCAGCACCAGCTCCTCCGACTCCACGAGGTCGCGCAACAGGGTCCCGAAGGTCTCCATGAAGCCGCGGCACGGCGGGCACCGGAAGTCCAGCAGCAGGTCCACCATCTTCCCGCTGCTCGCCCCGGCCAGTTCCAGGTAGGGCACGGAGCGGTCGATGTCGCGACCCGCCGCGGCGCCCCCGCCGTCGGAGGCGCCCCCTCTGTCGGACGCGGATCCGCCGTCGCCCGTGGACGCTCCGTCATCGCCGGTGGCGGTCCCGCCGTCGTTCTCCCCGGGCTCATCGGCGCTGCCGCCGCAGGCGGCCAGGGTGAAGGTGAGGACGGCGCCGCCGCCCAGCAGAAGGGAACGACGTGATGGGGTGGGGAGAGCACTCATGGGCACGATGATGCACCCCCTAAGCGGCCCGCAGCGGGCCGAAGTGCCCGCCTACCCACGCCGGCATCCTGTACCCCGGGGAGGTCTCGATGCGGGCCTGGTCTCACGCGCTGCTCGCACCCGGGGGCCGCGCCTGATACGTCTGTGAGACCCCCGACTCATCCGAACTGTCGATGCGCGAGCAGGCGATGCTTCGACCATCGACACCGGATCATCGACCATGGCACCGGTGCGGAGCTGCCCGGTGCTCGTAGCGTGGGGCATGGCGGCGACGGGCCGCCCACGCACGATCAGGAGCAGCCATGTCGCAGTCGTACTCTCCCCCTCCTCCGGGACCGAATGGCCCCGGGGCGACCGTACCTCAGCCCACGGGGGCGTCGCGAGCCGGTCGCACCCCGGCACCGACACTCATCAACGGTGCCACCACCCCAGGGACTGCTCGGCGAGCAGCGCATGAGGCACCCGTGGGAGATCCCCCTGCTCGTGGTGGGAAGCCTGATCACCACAGGTGCCTATCTGCTGTGGCTGGCCCTGGTCGTCATGAGCGTGGTCAACGCCATCCGCGGGAACGGCCCCACCCTGCTGGACCTGGGCGAGGGCCCGCTGGCCACGTTCCTGTACCAGCTGTTCGCCGTGATTATGCTGCTGCCGCTGATCCTGTGGATCGCTCGCGCGGTGATGTACGCGGATCTGCGCGCCCAGTCCGTCCGCATGAGCCCCACGCAGTTCCCGGAGGGGTACCGGATGGTGGCCGAGGCCGCAGCCCAGCAGGGCCTGCGCCGCGTGCCCGACGCCTACGTCGTCTCCGGTGGAGGCACGATCAATGCCTTCGCCTCCGGGCACGGCTTCCGACGCTTCGTCACCGTGTACTCGGATCTGTTCGAGGTGGGCGGCGCGGTGCGCGACCCGGAGGCGCTGCGCTTCGTGATCGGCCACGAGGTGGGTCACATCGCTGCCGGTCACACCTCCTATTTCCGGCTGCTGTTCACGAACCTGATGATGCAGGTGCCGGTGCTGGGACCGGCGTACTCCCGCGCCCAGGAGTACACCGCCGACAACTTCGGCTACGCCCTCACGCCCGACGGGGCCGCCGGCGCGATGGCCGTGCTGGGGGCTGGCAAGTACCTCAATGCCCACGTCAACGTGCACGAGTTCGCGGATCGTGCCGCCACCGAGAAGGGCCTGTGGCTGCACATCGTCAACTGGCGGGCCAGCCATCCGGTGCTGACCTGGCGCACCCATGCACTGCGCGACCGCAGCCGCCCCGGCCACCTGTGGCTGCGGCCCGGCCTGCTGGGCTCCCCCGGTGCCACCTACTCGTCCGCCCTGCCCGCGGGCAGCTCCTTCTCCCGCCCGTACCCCACGCCCGTGGAGGCTCTGGACCTGCTCGCTCGGGCCGATGCCAGCCGGCCCGCGGGGGCCACGAACCAGTTCGGTCGCTTCCCGGGCGTGGACTACAGCGGACAGCCCAGCACGCGGCAGCTGCAGACGGCGCCGCCGGTGCTGTAGTGGCGGGGCGGGAGGTCAGCTGTCGCGGGCGTTCAGGGCGCGCCGCTTCTCCTGCACCTCGCTGAGCCGCCGCAGGATCTCCTGGTAGCGCTCGGCATCGGAAGGATCGGTGCGCTGCAGTCGCTGCTTGAGCACCGAGTACTCCCGGGTGATGGACAGTTCGCTGAGCCGGTCCAGCAGGGAGCGAGCCAGGCGCCCCAGGGACTCCTCGTCCCGGGCGGGCAGCTGCAGGTTGGCGATCTCGACGATGAGGGGTCGCACCGTCTCCCCGGCGATCTCCAGCACCTGATCGAGGTAGCGAGCTGGGGTCAGTGTGCCGTCCACCGCCTCCAGCAGGGTGCCGGCCGCGAGCATCACGTCCCACACGCCCTGCAGAGCCGGGACGTGGAAGGCGTCATCGGGCAGCGCGCCGACCTGCTCCACCGAGAGCAGGCGCGGGGCCTGCAGCATGACAGCGAGGGACTGCACCTCGACCTGCCCCACGGGATCGCGGCGGCTGACCACGTCGGCCAGGCGCGCCACCGGCATCATCGGCTCGTCGGCATCGTGACCCTCTCCCTCAGCGGGCCGTTCGCCCGGACGGGGGTCTCCGTGGCCGTCGAGCCGGTGATCCGGGACGCTGCGGGGCTGGTACGGATCGTCGCCGCGGTGGGTGCCGCGCTCGGCGTGCCCCTGGCTGCGAGCCGCGTCGTGCACGGCGCGCAGCACGGTGCGCTCGTCCATCCCCAGCCAGCCGGAGAGCCTGCGCGCGTACTCCGGGCGCATGGCCCGGTCGCGGATCTGGGCAACGACGGGAGCGGCCATGCGCAGCCCGCTGACCTGGCCCTCGACGGTGTCCAGGTCAACCTGGGCCAGCACCGAGCGGATGGCGAACTCGAACAGCGGGGTGCGGGACTCCACCAGGTCCACCACGGCGGCATCCCCCTGCGCCAGGCGCAGATCGCACGGATCCATGCCGGATCCCTCCACCGCCACGAAGGTCTGGGCGACGAAGCGCTGGTCCTCCTCGAAGGCGCGCAGGGCGGCCTTCTGCCCGGCCGCGTCGCCGTCGAAGGTGAAGATGACCTCCCCGCCCAGTCCCCGGCCATCGGTGTTCAACCGCAGGCCGGCCGACGGGTTCGAGTCGCCCATCACACGGCGCACGATCTTCACGTGCTCGGCACCGAAGGCGGTGCCGCAGGTGGCCACCGCGGTGCGCACCCCGGCCAGGTGGGCGGCCATCACGTCGGTGTAGCCCTCGACCACCACCACGCGGCGCTGGGAGGAGATCTCCTTGCGGGCCAGGTCCAGCCCGTACAGCACGTGGGACTTGCGGTAGATGGCGGTCTCGGGGGTGTTGAGGTACTTGGGGCCCTTGTCGGTCTCCAGCAGGCGCCGGGCACCGAAGCCGATGGTGCTGCCGGTGATGTCGCGGATGGGCCACATGAGCCGGCCCCGGAACCGGTCGTACACCCCGCGCTGGCCCTCGGAGACCAGACCGCTGGCCTTCAGCTCCGCCTCGGTGAAGCCGCGCCGGCGCAGCTCGGAGCTGATCGCGTCCCAGCCCTCAGGGGCGAAGCCCACCCCGAACTGCTCGGCGGCGGCGCGGTCGAATCCGCGCTCGGCCAGGAAGCGGCGCCCCACCTCGGAGGCGGGAGCGGAGAGCTGCTCGCGGTAGAACTCCTCGGCGATCGCGTGGGCGTCCAGAAGGCGGCGCCGGGTGCCGAAGTCGGGCCGGTCCCCGTCCCCGCCGCGGCCGGACTCCTCGTAGTGCAGCTGGACGCCGTAGCGCCCGGCGAGCATCTCGACGGCCTCGACGAAGCTGAGGTGGTTGATCTTCTGCACGAAGGAGATGACGTCGCCCCCCTCGCCGCAGCCGAAGCAGTGCCAGTGGCCCAGCTGGGGCCGGATGTGGAAGGAGGGAGTCTTCTCGTCGTGGAAGGGGCACAGGCCCTTCATCGATCCCACGCCCGCGGTGCGCAGCATGACGTGCTCGCCGACCACTTCGTCCAGCCGTGCGCGCTCGCGCACCAGGTCCACGTCGGCGCGACGGATCAGTCCCTGGGCCATGCGCTCACAGCTCCGATCCGAGCCCGGGCAACGGGGTGTCCGCGGCGGTGAGATGGGTGGCGGTGCGCTCGAAGAGGCTGGCGTGCAGGTGGCGGGCTGCCACATCGGTGAAGGAGGCGATCTGGTCGACCACCACGCGGCGCCGGGCGTCGTCGTCGCTCGCCTGCTCCCACAGCTCGGTGAACAGCGGTGAGAGGTGCGCGGTGCCGGTGTGCCACAGCTGGGAGTACAGGTCGCGGATGATCTGCTCCTGCTCCTCGTAGACGGGCTGCTGGCTGGCCGAGCTCATCACGTAGGCGGCGGCCAGGCCCTTGAGCACCGCGATCTCCAGCAGGGTGGTCTCCGGCACGATCGCGTCCCCGTCGAACCGGGAGATGGGGCCGGGCCCGTGGGCCTCCCGGGTGGCCGACACCACCGAGCGGGTGAAGCGACCGATCAGCTGGCTGGTGAGGTCCTTCAGGGCGGCCGCGGAGCGCATGTCACCGCTGAAGTCCCGCACCCAGTACGGCTCGCCCTCCAGACGGGCCAGGGCCTCGTCGAGCGCGTCCACGGGCACATCGGGGGTGTACCAGTCCTGGACCACGAACAGGGCCGCGGCCCGCTCCATCGGATCGCTGAGCCGGCCCAGGTCCAGGGTGCCACCGGTGACGGCGTCCTCGACGTCGTGGACGGAGTAGGCGATGTCGTCGGCCAGGTCCATCACCTGGGCCTCGAAGCACTTGCGGCGCTCGGGGGCACCCTGCCGGGCCCAGGCGTACACGTCGAGGTCATCGGCGTAGGCCCCGAACTTGGAGGAGGACGGATCCGGCCCCTGGCCCCGGGCCCACGGATACTTGATGGCGGCATCCACGCAGGCCCGCGTGAGATTGAGCCCGTAGGAGCGATCGGGGCCGACGAGCTTGGGCTCCAGGCGCGTCAGCAGGCGCAGGGTCTGGGCGTTGCCCTCGAAGCCGCCGAAGTCCGCAGCGATGTCGTCCAGGACCTTCTCCCCGTTGTGGCCGAAGGGCGGGTGACCGAGGTCGTGGGAGAGGCAGGCGGCGTCCACCACGTCCGGGTCGCAGCCCAGCTCCGCACCGATGTCGCGCCCCACCTGTGCGACTTCCAGGGAGTGGGTGAGGCGCGTGCGCACGAAGTCGTCGGAACCGGCGCCGAGGACCTGGGTCTTGGCACCCAGGCGGCGCAGGGCCGAGGAGTGCAGCACGCGGGCCCGGTCCCGCTGGAACGGGGTGCGGGACTGGGACTTGGGCGCTTCGGGGGCCCAGCGCTCGAGATCGGCGGGCTCGTAGCCGGCGGGCACGACGGGACGGTTCACCAGTCAGCCCCCCGAGGTGTCCAGCTCGGCCTCGTGGAGGCGGCCGGCGTGATCGGCGGTCAGGTCACGGGAGTCCATCCAGCCCTCCGGGACCACGGCTCGCTTGGGCGACCCGGCCCGGCCGCGGGGGCCCTCCACCGCCGCGCCAGGGTAGGGGGAGTCCAGGTCCAGCTCACCCAGCTTGCGGTCCAGATCCTCCAGGGACTCCATGGTGGCCAGGCGGTGGCGCATCTCCCCGCCCACCGGGTAGCCCTTGAAGTACCAGGCCACGTGCTTGCGCAGGTCCCGGATGCCGCGCCCCTCGTCGCCGTAGAACTCCACCAGCAGCTCGGCGTGCCGGCGCAGGATCGCCGCGACCTCGCCCAAGGTGGGGCGGATCCGGTCGGGGCGGCCCGCGAAGGCGGCCGCGAGGTCGGCGAACAGCCACGGCCGTCCCTGGCAGCCGCGGCCCACCACGACCCCGTCGCACCCGGTCTCGTCCATCATCCGCACGGCGTCCTCGGCGGACCAGATGTCCCCGTTGCCCAGCACGGGGATCTCGGTGACCAGTTCCTTGAGGTCGCTGATCGCCTCCCAGCGGGCATCGCCGGAGTAGTGCTGGACCACGGTGCGGCCGTGCAGCGCGATCGCGGCGGCCCCGACCTCCTGGGCGATCAGGCCGGCGTCGCGGTAGGTGACATGGTCGTCGTCGATCCCGATGCGGGTCTTCACCGTGACCGGGACGTCCCCTGCGGCCTCGACGGCGCCGCGAACGATTCGGGTGAACAGCTCCGTCTTCCAGGGCAGCACTCCCCCGCCGCCGCGGCGGGTGACCTTGGGGACAGGGCAGCCGAAGTTCAGGTCGATGTGGTCGGCCTTGTCGCGCTCCAGCAGCATCTCCACGCTGCGACGCACGGTGACCGGGTCCACCCCGTACAGCTGCACGGAGCGCGGCTTCTCCCGCTCCCCCATGGTGACCAGCCGCCAGGACTCGCGGTGGTCCTCCACCAGGGCGCGCGTGGTGACCATCTCGGAGACGTACAGGCCGCCGTCGTCCTGGCTGTGGAGCGCACCGAACTCACGGCACAGCAGGCGGAAGGCCATGTTGGTGATGCCCGCCATCGGTGCCAGCACCACGGGGGTGTCCACCGTGTGAGGACCGATGGTCAGGGTGCGGCGCGGGGTCCGGTCAGCTGCGCGCCCGGGAACGTCACGACGCCCCGGGGCGGTGGCGTCCGGGGGCGTCGTGGGGTCCTCGAGCATTGTCATGATGCTTCGATTGTCCCACCGATGCGGGCGGCCCGGGCTCCCCAGCACGGTGATGTGCACCGTGGTCCCTCCCCAGCGTGATCCCGGCTACATGCTCACCTCGTTCGGGCCGCTCATGCCGGGCGTTCGCATCCCGTCCGGACGACCGGCCCGGAAGGAGCGGGGCCACGCCTGGCACACTGGTGGGAGCAGTCAGAGCGCCCAGGAGCATCCAGGAGGAGACCATGTCCGCGACCCGCAGAGCAGCACCGCGCATCGGCTTCCTCGCCCAGGTGGATCATTCCGCGCTCACGGAGGGCATCCAGCTGTTCGTCACCGCCGACGAGCTCGGGTACGACGTGGGCTACGTCCGCACCCGCCACCTGCAGGACGCCCTGTCCTCACCGCTGCAGTTCCTGGCCGTCGCCGGGCAGTACGCCCGACGGATACAGCTGGGCACCGCCGTGATCCCGCTGCGGTTCGAGAACGCAGGACGACTGGCCGAGGACCTCGCCACGGCCGACCTTCTGCTGGGCGGGCGGCTGCGGCCGGGGCTCGGCTCCGGCTACTCCGCCCACGATGCGATGTACATGCGTGCCTTCGGGGCCCTGGCCGACGACCGCGCCGATCACGTGGACCGGGTCCTGGCCGACATGCTTTCCTTCCTCGAGGGCGAGATCGTCTCCAGCGCCGACGCGCACATCGAGGGCGTGGAGCAGGGCACCTCCCTGCAGGTGCAGCCGCAGTCCGAGGGGCTGCGCGCACGGATCGCCTACGGCGCGGCGGGTCCTGAGCGTGCCGCCAA
Organism: Brachybacterium sp. p3-SID957; assembly: GCF_025144775.1. Classification (NCBI taxonomy): domain Bacteria; kingdom Bacillati; phylum Actinomycetota; class Actinomycetes; order Micrococcales; family Dermabacteraceae; genus Brachybacterium; species Brachybacterium sp. p3-SID957. The sequence continues at coordinate 47,818 of NZ_JALXKT010000004.1, forward strand.
GGCCGGTCGGGACGGCCTTGGTCTGCAGCTGGCCACCATGGTTCCCGACGACGGCTCGGGACGCTCCTTCGAGACCCTGCAGCTGGAGGTGCTCGAGGCCTACCGCGAGGCGAGCCGGGAGGAGGGTCACGGGGAGGGACACGTGATGGTCTCCCGCCAGATGATCCCGGTGGCGCAGGAGTCGGATCTGGAGCGCTACGTCTCACTGATCCCCCGCGAGCGGGCGGCGGCACCCGCCGTCTTGGCCGAGCACAAGGGCGAGGAGATCGGCGGGCACCGGGCGGTGTTCAGTGAGGTCGTGATCGACACCCCGGGCGTGGTGGCGCAGGCGCTGGTGGCCGACGCCGTCGTGCAGCAGGCCGATGAGATCTGCCTGACCCTGCCCTTCGGTGCCACCCCGGCCGAGCAGCGCACCGTGCTGGAGACCTTCGGTCAGCAGGTCCTGCCGCACCTGGTCACAGCGATCATCTGACGCACGAGGCCCCTGCACCGGGCACAATCGACAGGTGACCACTCTCGTCAGCCACGCCGTCGACGACGACCTGCCGGCGCTCGCACCGATCGAGGACGCCGCGGATCGCCTGTTCGTGGACACGTACGTCCCTGAGGCCGAGAGGCCCGAATGGTACGGAGCGCCCAGCGGTCACCAGCGGGCCTCCGCCCCCGGGTTCATGCTGGTGGCCCGTGAATCGGCCGACGGCCCCGTGGTGGGCTTCGTGCATGTGCTGGAGCCCGCCGGGCTCGCGCACCTCGAGCAGCTGTCGGTGCTGCCGGAGCATGGACGGCGCGGCCACGGACGAGCGCTGGTCGAGGCTGCCCTGTCCGAGGCAGCGGCGCGCGGTCACCGGGCGATAACCCTGCGCACCTACGCCGAGATCCCCTTCAACGCCCCCTTCTACCGGTCCTGCGGCTTCGAGGTGTCCCAGCCGGGATCGCCGTTCCTGCGGCGTCTGGTGGAGGCGGAGCGGGAGCAGGGGCTCATGCGGTACGGAACCAGGGTGCAGATGACCGCGCACCTCCCCTCTCCTGACGCAGGCTCACCTGCCGACCAGTGGGTGGCGTGAGGGCTGATCCACCAGCTCCGCCACGTGTGGCTGATCTGCTCTGCGGTGCCGGTTCGGTCATCGTGGGCCCGGCTCCGGCAGGTCCGCGAGGGCGGGCCTGCGGGCCGATCAGGCGCCGCGAAGGCGCTCGGCCAGGTAGCCCTCCACCTGGTCCAGTGCCACGCGCTCCTGGGCCATGGTGTCCCGCTCGCGCACGGTGACCGCTTGGTCGTCGGCGGTCTCGAAGTCCACGGTGATGCAGAACGGGGTGCCGATCTCGTCCTGGCGGCGGTAGCGGCGACCGATCGCCTGGGACACGTCCATGTCCACGTTCCAGCGGCCGCGCAGCTGGGCGGCGAGCTGCTCGGCGCGGGGCACCAGGTCCTCGCTCTTGGACAGCGGCAGCACCGCCGCCTTGACCGGCGCCAGGCGCGGATCGAGCTTGAGCACCGTGCGCTTGTCCACCCCGCCCTTGGCGTTGGGGGCCTCGTCCTCGGCGTAGGCGTCCACCAGGAAGGCCATCATCGAGCGGGTCAGGCCGAAGGACGGCTCGATCACGTACGGGGTGTAGCGCTCACCGCTGGCCTGATCGAAGTACTGCATCTTCGTGCCCGAGGCCTCGGTGTGGCTGCCCAGGTCGAAGTCGGTGCGGTTGGCGATGCCCATCAGCTCGCCCCACTCACTGCCCTGGAAGCCGAAGCGGTACTCGATGTCGATGGTGGCGTCGGAGTAGTGGGCGCGCTCGCCGTCGGGCACGTCGAAGCGCCGCATGTTGTCCGGGTCCACCCCGAGGTCCACGAACCAGTTCCAGCATGCCTCCACCCATTCGTCGAAGTGGGCGCCCGCCTCGGAGGGGTGGGTGAAGTACTCGATCTCCATCTGCTCGAACTCGCGGGTGCGGAAGATGAAGTTGCCGGGGGTGATCTCGTTGCGGAAGGCCTTGCCGATCTGACCGATGCCGAACGGGGGCTTCATGCGGGAGGCCGTGACCACGTTGAGGAAGTTCACGAAGATGCCCTGGGCGGTCTCCGGGCGCAGGAAGTGCAGACCGGCCTCGCTGTCCACCGGGCCCAGGAAGGTCTTGACCAGGCCGGAGAACTGCTGGGGGTCGGTGTACTCGCCGCGGGTGCCGCAGTTGGGGCAGGGGACCTCGGCCAGCCCGCCCTCGGGGGCGCGGCCCTTCTTCTCCTCGAAAGCCTCGATCAGGTGGTCCTCGCGGAAGCGGTTGTGGCACTGCTTGCATTCCACCAGCGGGTCGGTGAAGGTCGCGACGTGCCCGGACGCCTCCCACACGCGCTTGGGGAGGATGATCGAGGAGTCCAGGCCCACCATGTCCGCGCGGGAGCGCACGAAGGTGCGCCACCACTGCTGCTTGATGTTCTCCTTCAGCTCCACGCCCAGGGGCCCGTAGTCCCAGGCCGAGCGCGTGCCGCCGTAGATCTCACCCGCCGGGAACACGAAGCCGCGCTTCTTCGCGAGAGCGATGACGTTGTCCAGCGTGCTGGCAGGGGCCTTGGCCACGGGGGATCTCCTGGTGGGCGGGGGATGACGGACCTGACCAGCATAGCCACGCCCGCCCTGTGATCGTGCGCACGAAGAGCGTGATCAGGGCGGCATCGGCTTGCGAACCACGACCACCCGCGGTGAGAATGATTGTCATGTCTACCCCTTGTGCGTCCTTCCCGCTCCGTGCCAGCCGTCGTGGCGTGCTGTCCCTGCTCGGGCTGGGGGCGGGCGCCGCGACCCTCGCCGCCTGCGGGGCGGGCGACGGCGACGGCGGCTCCGGGGCACCGACCGTGATCGCCTCCTGCTACCCCACCGCCTTCCTGGCAGAGCGCGTGGGAGGCGCGCACCTGAGTGTGGTCAACCTGGCCACCCCCGGGGCAGATGCCCACGGGCTGGAGCTGTCCGTGCGACAGGTCGCGCAGCTGCGGGAGGCGGCCCTGGTGGTGCAGATCCCCGGTTACCAAGCCGCGATCGACGACGCCATCGCCTCGCACGGCGACGAGAACGTGCTCGATGTCTCCCAGGCGATCGAGCTGCTCTCCAGCAGCGAAGAGCACGCGGAGCACGACCACGACGAGGACGATCACGACGGGCACGATCACGGCCCCACCGACCCCCACTTCTGGCACGACCCGGTGCGGATGGCGGCTCTGGGCGATGCGCTCGCCGCGCGCCTGGGCGAGCTGATCCCCGAGCAGGCTGAGGCCTTCACCGCCAATGCCGGGACCCTGCGCGGCGAGCTCGAGGAGCTCGACCAGGAGCTCACGAATGCCTACGGGGCCGTGAGGGGCGAGCGGCCGTTCGTGACCAGCCACGCCGCCTACGCGTACCTGGCCGATCGCTACGACCTGCACCAGATCGGCATCTCGGGAGTGGATCCTGAGGTCGAGCCCTCCCCGCAGCGACTGCTCGAGCTCGAGCGCGCGATCCAGGACGAGGGCGTGACCACCATCTTCTTCGAGACCACCGCCTCGCCCAAGGTCGCTCAGACCCTCGCCGACAACGTCGGGGTGGACAGTGAGGAGCTGGACAACCTGGAGACACAGCTCTCCGAGGATGCCGACTATCCTCGCGTCATGCGAGAGAACGCCGACAAGCTCATCGCGAGCTGGACGTGACCGGGGCCGGCGCACCCGTTGTCGAGGTCGCGCAGGCCCGTGTCTCCCTGGGCGGCACCGAGGTGCTGCACGGCATCGATCTGCGCATCGACCCCGGGGAGATGGTGGCGCTGCTGGGCGCGAACGGCTCCGGCAAGTCCACGCTGTTGCGCACCATCGTCGGGGTGTTCCCCCTCGACAGCGGCCATGCACGACTGTTCGGCAGCCCCGTGGCGCGCTCGCGCTCCCACGACCGGCTGGGCTACGTCCCGCAGGATGCCACCGACGGCGGCTCCATCCCGGCCACCGCACGGGAGACCGTCGCCACCGGTCTGCTCGGCGCCCGCACGTGGCGCCCCCGCCTGCGGGACCCGCGCGTGATGCGGGCGCTGGAGTCGGTGGGCATGGCAGCGCTGGCCGATCGCCCGATCACCCGGATGTCCGGAGGGCAGCGACGGCGCGTGATGATCGCGCGCGCCCTGGTCCGCGATCCCCGCTTCCTGGTGCTGGACGAGCCGTTCTCCGGGGTGGACCTGCCCACCCAGGAGATGATCGCCCGACTGTTCCGGGAGCTCTCCGCCCAGGGCACCACCATCCTCGTGGTGCTGCACGAGATCGGCCCGTTGAGCGAGGACATCGACCGCGCCGCGGTGCTGGACCACGGCGAAGTCGTGCACGACGGCGCGGTCGAGGATCGGCCCCTGCTGGATCCGGGCCACGACCACACCCACCACGCCACCCCGATCGACGAATGCCTCGGACAGGAACTCGACCACGCATGATCTCAGCCTTCGACCTGCTCACCTCCGACGTGATGCGGTACCCCCTGATCATTGCGGTGCTGATCGGCCTGACCGCGCCCGTCGTGGGAACCTTCCTGGTGCAGAAGCGCCTGTCGCTGCTGGGCGACGGCCTGGGGCACGTGGCGCTCACCGGTGTGGCCGCGGGGTGGCTGGTGGGTGCCTGGATCTCCGTGAGCCCGCACGACCTGCTGGCGATCCCCGGGGCGCTGATCGCCTCCGTGCTCGGGGCGCTGGCCATCGAGTACGTGCGCGAGATCGGCCACACCAGCCGTGACGTGGCCCTGGCGATCCTGTTCTACGGCGGCATCGCCGGTGGCGTGGTGATCATCCAGCTGGCCGGCGGCACCTCCCAGAACCTGATGGGCTACCTGTTCGGCTCGCTGTCCACCGTGACCGCCACGGACCTCACGATCGCCCTGGTGCTCGCCGTGGTGGTGCTGGCGGTGGGCCTGGGGCTCAGCGGACTGCTGGCCGCGGTCACCACCGACGAGGAGTTCGCCCGTGCCTCCGGGTTGCCGGTGCGCCTGGTCAACGTGCTGATCGCGGTGATGGCCGCCCTCACCGTCACCCTCTCGATGCGGATCGTGGGGGCCCTGATGGTCTCGGCGCTCATGATCGTCCCCGTGGCAGCGGCGCAGACGATGGTGGTGGGCTTCGGGCGCACCATGCGCACCGCCATGGCGATCGCCGTGCTCGCCGCGCTGGGCGGCCTGCTCATCACCGTGTACGTCGACCTGCCCCCGGGCGGCGTGATCGTGCTGCTGAGCATCGGCGTGTACGCGCTGGGCCTGATCTCCCGCGCCGTGCTGGGCTCCCCGCGCGGGCGGGAACGCCCTGCGCCCGGTCACAGCGGGGAGCCCGCTGTGGAGCAGGCCCACCCGTCGACCCCGGGGCAGCGCGAGACGCAGGCAGCGGAGCGAGGCGTGAGCAGCACCGCGCGTACCCCGCATCACCCCGCCTAGAGTTTTTCAGCCACGATGGGCGACAATCGTCAGATGCAACGCAATACACGGCAGCGCGCCGCCATCCTCGAGGCGCTCGGGCGGCAGGACGAGTTCCGCAGCGCCCAGCAGATCCACGAGCAGATGCGCAGCGACGGCGAGACCGTGGGCCTGGCGACCGTGTACCGGAACCTGCAGGCGCTCTCCGCCGCGGGCCGGCTCGACGTGCTGGTCAGCGCCGAAGGTGAGTCGCTGTACCGCCAGTGCGAGGCCGAGGGCCACCACCATCACCTGGTGTGCCGCACCTGCGGCCGCACGGTCGAGTTCCTGGCGCCCAAGCTGGAGAGCGCGATGACCGCGATCGCCGAGGAGCACGGCTTCACCGACCTGGACCACACCCTCGAGGTGTTCGGCCTGTGCGATGAGCACGGCCGGCCGAGCGGTGCGGACCTCGAGGATCCGAACGGGTCCGACGCACGATGATGGACTGGGTGCAGTCGCTGCCGATCGTCCCGGCGGTGGCGTTCCTGTACGTCGTGGTGCTGTGCCGGGCGGGGGCCACGTACGCCCTGGGCCGCGGTGCCCGCAAGGCCGCCAATCGCGGCAAGGTGGCCGGCTGGCTGGTCTCCCCCCGTGTGGAGCGCGCCACCCGGATCGTCAACAAGTGGGGGGCGCCTGTGGTCGCCTTCAGCTTCCTCACCATCGGCTTCCAGACCGCCTGCAACGCTGCGGCCGGCCTCACCGGGATGCCGCTGAAGCGGTACCTGCCGGCGCTCGCCGCGGGCGGATTCGCCTGGGCGATCATCTACGCCACGGTGGGCCTGGCTGCGATCGGGCTGTGGCTGCAGCTGTTCTTCCGCTCCCCGTGGGCGGCTGTGGTGGCCCTGGCCCTGGTGGTCGCGCTGGTGATCCAGCTGGTGCGGCACAAGCGCCGCAGCGGTGGCCTGGCGCCCACCGGCACCGGGGACGAGGTCGATGCCCCGGTCCAGGCTGAGGTCAACGGGCCGGTCCAGGCCGAGGCCGACGGGCCGGCTCAGCCGCGGGCCGAGTCGGCGGTGGGGTCGACCCCGGCGTCGGCGCCGACTACCTCCAGCGGCTCCTGATCCGCAGCTCCCCCACGGCCCGCTGAGGCGGCGCCGGGCGGTGCCTTCACGGGCGCATCCACTGCGCCCCCGTACCGTCGGTCCCGTCGGGCGTACTCGGTGATGGCCCGCCACAACACCACGCGGTCCACGTCGGGCCACAGCTCCGGGACGAACACCAGCTCCGCGTAGGCGGACTGCCACAGCAGGAAGTTCGAGGTGCGCTGCTCGCCGCTGGTGCGGATGAACAGGTCCACATCAGGCATGTCGGGGTCGATCAGGTGCCGCGCGAAGCTCGCCTCGGTGATGCCGCGCCCGCTGATCCTGCCGGCGCGGGCCTGTTCCGCGATGTCGCGGACCGCATCGATGATCTCGGCCCGGCCGCCGTAGTTCACGCACATGTACAGGGTCATCCGGGTGTTCCCGGCGGTCAGCTGCTCCGCCTCCTGCAGCTCCTTGATGACGCTCCCCCACAGTCGCTGGGGCCTGCCGATCCACACGATGCGCACCCCCCAGGAGTGGAGGGTGTCCCGCTGGCGACGCAGCACGGTGCGGGAGAATCCCATCAGGAATCGCACCTCCTCCGGGGAGCGCTTCCAGTTCTCCGTGGAGAACGCGTAGGCGGAGAGGTGGGTGACGCCTATCTGGAGGGCACCCGCGACCACGTCCAGCAGGGCGGCCTCCCCGGCCTCGTGCCCGGCGGTGCGCGGCAGCCCGCGCTGGTTCGCCCAACGGCCGTTGCCGTCCATCACCACGGCCACGTGCGCGGGGACCACCTGGCGCGGGAGCCTCGGGGGCTGTGCGCCGCTGGGGTGCTCGAACGGCTCCTCGTGGGGGTGGGGGTCACGGGCCATCAGCGGGATCTCCTGTCGGGGCGGGGTGTCGCAATGGGACGTCGGGTGTCGGAGCGGGGTGAGCACGGGTACGGGGCCGAGGTGCGACGGGGTGGGGCGGGGTGGGCATGGTGCTCGGCGGCTCGGAATCATGCCGGACCGGTCGGTCTCAGCGCTCGACGTAGCTCAAGGAGCGCACGGAGCGCTCCAGGTGCCACGTCACGGTATCGGCGATCAGGCGCCCCGCCTCCTGGACCACGGTGTCCTCTGCCGTCACCACGTTCTCCCAGTCCCCCGCGAGCAGGAAGATCATGTGCTCGACGGCGCTCTGCCTGACCGCTGCGGCGCCGGGCCGTCGGCAGGAGGTGCACACGAGGCCCCCGGCGCGCACGTCGAGCGCGTGGTGGGGGCCAGGGGCACCGCAGGTGGCGCACACCTGCAGTTCCGGCGCCCAGCCGGACAGCGCCAGGGTGCGCAGCAGGAAGGAGTCAAGCACCAGCGGCGCAGGGATGCGTCCGGCTGCCATGGTGCGCATCGCCCCGACCAGCAGCAGGAAGCCTCGCTGGGAGGGATCGACCACCTCGTCGGTGAGGCGGTCGGTGGTCTCCAGCATGGCGCTGGCAGCGGTGAAGCGCCCGTACTCCGCGGTGATCTGCTGAGCGAAGGTGTCGATCGTGACCACCTGCGTGACGGTGTGCAGGTTCCGCCCCGTGTGCAGCTGCACGTCGATCAGGCCGAAGGGCTCCAGGCGCGCTCCGAAGCGGCTGCCGGTGCGCCGCGCGCCCTTGGCCACGGCCCGCACCTTTCCGTGGCGGCGGGTGAGTAGCGTGATGATGCGATCGGCCTCGCCCAGGGGGTGGGTGCGCAGCACGATCGCATGGTCGCGGTAGAGCTTCTGCATGGTGGATCGAGCCTACGCCGCGATGCCCGGTGGACGGTGCAGGGTGGGAGGATGGGGCGATGCGCGTGTTCTGCTCGATCCGTCCCTCCGCCGATGCGGCCGAGCACCTCGAGTCCGCTCTGGAGTCCGTGCGCGGTCGCACGGGGCGGTCCCTGCGGTGGGGTGATCCCGACCAGTGGCACCTGACGCTCGCCTTCACCCCGCAGCTGCCCGACGGCGCAGTGGAGGACACCATCGAGCAGGTGGCACGGGTGGCTGCCTCACATCGGCCGATGCGGCTGAGCCTGGCTGGGGCCGGGCTCTTCTCGGGCCGCGCCCTGTGGGTCGGCGTGGGCGGTGAGGTGGAGCCGCTGGCGGCACTGATGCGGGAGGACCTGCTGGGCGAGCAGGACAGGGAGCGCAGGCGGGCGCATCTGACGGTGGCCCGGGTCTCGGCGCGGGCTCCCCGCCCGCGGCGCCGCCGCTACCGCGGGATTCCCGCGGAACCGGACCCGACGGAGCTGATGCTGGCGGAAGTGGTGCGGGCACTGTCCGTCTACCGCGGCCCGGAATGGCTGGTCGAGGAGCTGGAGGTGGTCTCCTCCCGCCTCGGGGCGGGTCGCTCGGGTGGGCCGCTGCACGAGGTGCTGGCGACGGTGCCGCTCGGCAATTCGTGAGGCGGAGGCGCGGTTCTCACTCAGCGCTCGACGGGGCTGCTGACCCGCACGAACGGGTGGACCAGGGCGACGCCCTCGGGTGGGGCGGTCCAACCGCCCGCCTCGGCGGGATCGAAGGTGACGTCGGTGAGGACGATCTGCGGGTCCCCCTCGATCCTGGCCTCGAGCACGACGTGCTGTCCGGGACGCACCCCGACGATCCGCAGCTGGGTGAGCGCCTGTCCCTCGCCCCACGGGGTGCCGTCGATGGTGACGTCCTGCAGTCCGCCCCCGGTCAGATCGAGATCCAACCGGGTGGCCTGCCGCGGTGAGTGGACCGCGATGCGCACCCGCCCGCCCTCCAGGGCTGTGACCTCGCCGCGCGGGGCGGGCAGGTTCGAAGTCGCGTCGGCGTTGGTCAGGCACGCGCTCCACTCGGTGACGCCGGAGACCTCCCAGGTGGTGGTGCCGTCGGCGCCGTCCACATGGGCGGTGACACGCTCCTGGACCGGCTCCGGGGAGGCATGCGAATGGAGCGAGCCGCCGACTGTCAGGCCCACGGCCAGCACGCCGACCAGCACCGCCGGCAGCAGGCGGCGGGGACGGCGCCGGGGCTGCAGCTGCGCGGCCCCACGGCCGACGAACAGAGGCGCTGCCGCGGCCAGGGCCAGCAGGGCGGTGCCCGCGATGCCGCCCGCGGCGGATGCGATGCCGAACTCCGCCAGCGCCGAGATCTGCGTGCCCAGCAGCCAGCCGGTCGGCAGCAGCGCCACGATCCGCGTGGCCAGGGTGAGGGGCGAGGGCAGCAGGGCCGCCAACAGGGCCCCGATCGCAGCGATCGCGGCCGGCAGCACCATGGATCCGCCGAGGGCGGGCGACCACACCGCGAGGGCGGCGAACAGTACTGATGCCAGCAGCGCAGCTCCGATCGCGATCGCGGCCCGGCCGATGATCATGCGCAGCAGCACCCACACCAGCAGGGCCACGGCCCCGGCCGCCACCAGCTCCGCAGCGATGAACAGCTCCGAGCGGAACGGCTCCCCCACCACACGTGACACCATCGCGGGCTCCGCCTTCACGGCCGCGCCCCACAGCAGCACCGCCGCAGCGATCCCGCCGGCGATGCCCACTGCTGCACCCGCAGAACCGAGCATCGTGCCGAGAACGCTGACCTCGCGGCGTGCACGCCTGGTCACCAGCAGGGTCAGCAGCGCCAGGGGCGCGGCCACCCCGAGCACGGTGACCAGCAGCGGGGGGACGCCCACGATGCCCCAGGGCACGGTGGTCTGGACGGGATGCTCATCGGCGTGCCCGGACAGCTCCACGAGGTCGCGGTCCCCCAGGTCACGAGTGAGGGCAAGGGTGAGATCGCCGTAGTGCTGCAGTGTCCCGGGATCGAGGTGATCGGCGTCGTCCTGCGGGGTGTGATAGGCCCACGAACCGTCGATGATCGCCATGTCCATCCCCCACCAGCCGGCATCCCGGTACACCGTGAAATCGGTGTCGTTGGGGATCACGGCGAACAGCGCGTCGCTGAAGGACTCGAACTCGGGTCGCGGCATCGAGGGGAGCACCTCGTGCATGGGCCCGGCAGCCCGGGTGATCGTGGGGCGGCCGGAGATGCCGCGGGCCTCATGGTTGAGCACCACCACGGGCTCGGTCAGTGCTGCGGATTCCTCCCTGACGTAGGCATCCGCCCCCAGCAGCCCGTTCTCCTCGCCGTCCACCAGCAGCACCACCAGGTCGTTGCGCAGGGCGTCGGGGCCCAGGGCACGCACGGTCTCCAGGATCACGGCGAGGCCGATGCCGGCGTCGGCCGCTCCCGGCGCGGCGGGCACGGAGTCGATGTGGGTGGCCAGCAACACGGTTCCTGTGGGGTCGCGGCCCGGACGGGTGGCCACGAGGTTGCGGTTGTACCCAGCGGCGGCGTAGCGGGCAGCGGCGCGCGCGCCGATCGCCTCGTGCGTGCGCACCTCGAAGCCGAGCTCGGTGAGCTGGCCGGTGAGGTTCTCGCGCGCGCGATCGTTGGAGGGGGTGCCGATGGGGCGGGGCTCTGCGACCAGCGGGGCGGCGGCCGCGGTGGCGCGAGCGGCGCTGAACACCTCGGCGGGGGCGTCGGCACCCGCGGGCTCGGTCACTCCGCGGGAGAGGGCACCCCACACCATGGTGATCACCAGCACCAGGAGTAGCAGCGCCGAGCTCACAGCCGTCCTCGAACGGGAGCCGTCAGGGGCGTACTGTGCCGGGCCTGGGCGGGGCCTGTGGGGGGTGTCGGTGCCGTGTGCGCTGGTCATGGCTCAGTTCTATCCCCCATCAGGGGCCGCCGCCCCCTCCTTCCGGAGGAGATCGCCCTCTCCCGTCTCGCTCAGTCGCGCAGCCGGTCCAGGCCCTGCAGATCGGTGAGGGACCCTGCCGCCTCCAGCAGCGCCTCGCGGAAGGCGAGCAGGGCGGGGTGCTCGCGGGAGCCCGCCCGGGCTGCGGTGTACAGGGATCGGTGCGGATTCCCCGGCAGGCGCAGCGGCCTGGTGCCGCCCAGGTGCTCGGCGGCGATCAGACCGGGGACGAAGGCGGCGGCGTGGCCGGAGCGCACCAGGTGCACCTGCAGCAGCGGATCGGGGGTCTCGAAGCGGATCCACGGCTCGATGCCGGCCGCACGCAGGAAGGTGCGCTCCCAGATGCCGGTGCGCATGCCGTCGGGGTCCAGGGCCCAGGGGACCTCCGCGAGGTCGGCCAGGGAGCCCACCTGCGACCAGGGACCGGTGGCGGGCAGCACCACCAGCAGCGGGTCACGCAGCAGGTCCTCTCGATCGGTGCCGCGTCGCACCACCAGCTCGCCGCCGGGGTAGGTCTCGCCCAGGATCACCTCGAAGTGGTGGGCCAGCAGGCCCTCGTACGCCTCCTCGACCTCCCGCTGGGCGATCTCGATGCGCACCAGCGGGTGGCGCTCCTCCAGGATGCTCACCGCGAGCGGGGCCAGCGCGATCATCGGCGTCTGGAACGACGCCACCCGCAGCACCCCGCCCTCGACTTTGCCGGCCGCGACGAGCTCGGCCTGGGCCGTCTCCATCAGGGCCATCATCTCCTGGGCGCGACGGGCGAGTCGCTCCCCCGCGTCCGTGAGCACGACGCCCCTGCCGGCCTGCTCCAGCAGTGAGACCTTGGTCTCCCGCTCGAGCTGAGCGAGCTGCTGCGACACCGCGGATGGCGACATGGATCGGGCCCGCGCCACGGCGGACATCGTCCCCAGCCTGTGCAGTTCGTGCAGAAGGAACAGGCGGTGCAGGTTGAGCATGGGCCCCTCCGTCGATCATCCAGTTCTGCTTCACGGTACAGGTCGGAAACATTCGCTGGACCGGCCGGTGCGCGGGGTGCACAGTGGGAGCGTGACTTCCTCGCTCCCCACCTCCCCCAGCGCACCGCAGACCGGCACCGGACCCACCGGCAGTGCCTCGGGTCCCGTGGGCACCGGCTCCCGCGGCCCGGGCGCCATGCCGGTGCTGATGATCCTGGCCTCCTGCATGTCCCTGCAGTTCGGGGCCGCGCTGGCGGTGCAGCTGTTCCCGGAGATCGGCTCCTGGGGCACCACCTCGCTGCGACTGGGCATCGCCGCGGTGGTGCTGCTGGTCCTCACCCGCCCCAAGCCGCACCGCTTCACAGGCCGTCAGTGGATCGCGGTGGCGGTGTTCGGCGTGGTGATCGGGGCGATGAACGGATCGTTCTACGCCTCCATCGAGAGGATCCCCCTGGGCACCGCGGTGGCGATCGAGTTCCTGGGCCCGCTCACCGTCGCGGCTGTGCTCTCCACCCGCCGCGGCGACCTGCTGTGGGTGGTGCTCGCACTGGCGGGTGTTGGCCTGTTCGGTCTGGAGTCCCTGACCGGTGCAGCTCAGCTGGACGTGCTGGGGGTGCTCCTGGCCCTGGTCGCAGCAGTGTTCTGGGGCCTGTACGTGCTCAGCAGTGCCCGCGTGGGCCAATTGGTGCCCCGCCAGGACGGCCTGGCGGTGGCGATGGCCATCGGGGCGCTGACCGTGCTCCCCCTGGGGGCCCCGGGCGCCGTGGCCGGGCTGATGGACCTGCGGCTGCTGGCGCTCGCAGCCGGAACTGCGGTGCTGGCCTCGGTGCTGCCGTACACCCTGGAGCTCTCGGCCCTGCGTCGCCTGCCGCGGCACGTGTTCGGCATCCTGCTCAGCCTGGAGCCCGCGATCGCCCTGCTGGCGGGGGTGCTGCTGCTCAGCCAGGGCATCAGCGTGCTCAAGGCGACCGCTGCGGCGCTGGTGATGGTGGCGAGCATCGGAGTCACCCTCACCGCGCGGGCGGCGAAGCCGGATCCCGCCACGGTGCTGGGCGGGGACGGCGGTGTCACCGCGGACGAGCCGGATGCTGAGGTCTCGCACGTGGTGGAGCCCGCCCCGTTCACCGACCAGATCCCGGTGCTCGCCCACGCCACGGTGACCGGTGAGATGCAGGCGCTGACCGAGGACGACCTGGCGCCGGACCGCCAGTGACACCCGGGCGCGGCCCGGCCTCTCACTCTCCTTCGCATCGCGAGCCCTCGCTGCGGGTACGGTCAGGCCGCGGTGCGTGCGCGGTGCTCCCGGTTCAGGGCCGAGATGATCGCCTCCAGCGAGGCGCGCGTGATCGACCCGTCGATGCCCACGCCCCAGAAGATCCGGTCGCCGATCTCGCACTCGATGTAGGCGGCGGCCAGGGAGTCGTCGCCCTCGGCCAGGGCGTGCTCGGCGTAGTCCAGGATCCGCACGTCGATCTGGCGCTCCGCCAGGGCCTTGACGAAGCCGTCCAGCGGACCGTTGCCTATGCCGGTGACCTCGTGCTCCTCCCCGTCCACCAGCAGCTGCACGGTGATGCGGTCGCTGCCCTCGCCCTCGGACTGCTGGTGCACGCCCCGGAAGCCGTAGCGGCCCCACCGCCGGGCCTCGTCGGTGGAGGGCAGGTACTCGTCTGTGAAGCAGTCCCACAGGGCCGCGGGCGAGACCTCCCCGCCCTCGGAGTCAGTGATGTGCTGGACCACACCGGAGAACTCGATCTGCAGCCGGCGCGGCAGGTCCAGGCCGTGCTCGGTGCGCAGGATGTAGGCCATGCCCCCCTTGCCGGACTGCGAGTTCACCCGGATCACGGCCTCGTAGGAACGGCCCACGTCCTTCGGGTCGATCGGCAGGTACGGCACCCGCCACACCAGCTCGTCGCGCTCGACCCCCGCCTTGGCGGCGTCGGCGTCCATGCGCTCCAGACCCTTCTTGATGGCGTCCTGGTGGGAGCCGGAGAACGCGGTGAACACCAGGTCACCGCCGTAGGGGCTGCGCTCGGGCACCGGCATCTGATTGCAGTGCTCCACGGTGCGGCGCACCTCGTCCAGGTCCGAGAAGTCGATCTGCGGGTCGATGCCCTGACTGAACAGGTTCAGGCCCAGCGTCACCAGGTCCACGTTGCCGGTGCGCTCGCCGTTGCCGAACAGGCACCCCTCGATGCGGTCGGCCCCTGCCATGTAGCCCAGCTCCGCGGCGGCCACGCCGGTGCCGCGATCGTTGTGGGGGTGCAGGGACAGCACCACGCTGTCGCGTCGGTCCAGGTGGCGGTGCATCCACTCGATGGAATCGGCATAGACGTTCGGTGAGGCCATCTCCACCGTGGCCGGCAGGTTGATGATCACCTTGTCCTCGGGCGTGGGCTGGAACACCTCGATCACCGCGTTGCACACCCGCAGCGCGTACTCCAGCTCGGTGCCGGTGAAGGACTCCGGGGAGTACTCGTAGGTGATGGCGGTCTCCGGCACCGTCTCCTCGTACTTCTTGCACAGCAGCGCGCCCTGCACGGCGATGTCCAGCACCGCGTTCTCGTCGGCCCGGAACACCACGTCGCGCTGGACCACGGAGGTGGAGTTGTACAGGTGCACCACCGCGCGCTTCGCCCCGGCGATCGCCTCATAGGTGCGCTCGATCAGATGCTCACGGGACTGGGTGAGCACCTGGATGGTGACGTCCTCGGGGATGCGGTCGTCCTCGATCAGGGTGCGCACGAAGTCGAAGTCGGTCTGGGAGGCGGCGGGGAAGCCCACCTCGATCTCCTTGTACCCCATGCCCACCAGCAGGTCGAACATCCGCAGCTTGCGCTCGGAGTTCATGGGGTCGATCAGCGCCTGGTTGCCGTCGCGCAGGTCCACGGCGCACCAGCGGGGTGCCCGGGTGATGCGCCGGGAGGGCCAGGTGCGGTCCGGCAGATCCACCTGGATCTGCTCGTGGAACGGCAGGTACTTGTGGACGGGCATGCCGGAGGGCTGCTGCGGGGCATCGCCCCGGGAGCCGAAGACGGGCGACGAGGGATCGGCGGTCGCGGGAATCTGCTCGGAGGGTGCGGGGGCGGTGCCGGCCGCGGTGGGAATGCTGTTCACGGGTGGTCCTTCAGGCGTTCGATGCGGTTCGCCGGGGTGCATGACTGGTGCCGCGGCGAGGTCCCGGCGGTGTCAGGCCTCGACGCGGCGAAGAAGCAGGAGCGTCCCGTGCATCCCGTCACCGTAGCACTGGTGTGAGCCAGGTCGCCGGTGCGGTCCGGGAGGCGGACGCCCGGGGTCAAAACCCGAGGCGGCCCAGCTGCTTGGGGTCGCGCTGCCAGTCCTTGGCGACCTTGACCCGCAGGTCCAGGTGCACCTTGCGTCCCACCAGCTCGTTGATCCCGGCGCGGGCCCGGGAGCCCACCTCCTTCAAGCGGGACCCACCGCGGCCGATGATGATGCCCTTCTGGCTGTCGCGCTCCACGAACAGGCTGGCGCGCACGGTCAGTCGCCCCGTGCCGGGCTCCACCTGGGCGAAGGGGTCCCCACCCGGGTCCACCTCCACCACCTCCTCGACCACCACGGCGATCGAATGCGGGAGCTCGTCCCGCACCCCTTCCAGTGCGGCCTCGCGGATCAGCTCGGCGATGCGGTCGTCCCGCGACTCCTCGGTGAGCTGGTCATCGGGGTACAGCGGAGGCCCTTCGGGCAGATGCTGCGCGATGACGTCCAGCAGCACGTCGATCTGCCTGCCCTGCACGGCGCTGATCGGCACGATGTCGTCGGTCTCCAGCATCTCGGAGACGGCCACCAGGTGCTCGGCCACCGCGTCGCGGCTGACCAGGTCGGTCTTGGTGACCACGGCGATCACGCGGGGCCCGCGGCGACCCCGTCGCAGGTCGGCGAGATCCTCGGCGATGAAGCGGTCGCCGGGGCCGAGCTTCTGGTCGGCGGGCAGGCAGAAGCACACCACGTCCACCTCGGCGAGGGTCTCGCGCACCAGGTCGTTGAGGCGCTCGCCCAGCAGGGTGCGGGGCCGGTGGACCCCCGGAGTGTCCACCAGCACGATCTGGGCATCGGGGCGGGTGACGATCCCGCGGATCGCCCGCCGGGTGGTCTGGGGCTTGGACGAGGTGATGGCCACCTTGTCGCCCACCAGGGCATTGGTCAGGGTGGACTTGCCGACGTTGGGACGACCCACCAGGGCCACGAAGCCGGAGCGGTGCTGCGCTCGGTCCTGCGGTGCGGTCTGCTCACTGCTCACGGGGGTCCTCCTGCGGGGTGGGGCGGTCAGGGCCGATCGGATCGACTGCCACGGAGCCGCCGGTGGGATGGTCGTCGTCCTCGCCGGGCCCGGCGGCGCGGGAGACCAGCAGGGTCGAGAGCCGCTTGCGCCGGCCGGTGGTCCTCTCGCCCTCGAGCTGCAGGCCGTGGATGCTGCCGCGGGAGCCGACGATGGGGACGCGGCCGATGGCCTTGCCCAGCAGACCGCCGATGCTGTCGACGTCCTCGTCCTCGATGTCCAGGCCGAACAGCTCCCCCACTTCGGTGACGCTCTCCCGGGCTGGCACCCGGAACACCCCGTCGCCCAAGTCCTCGATCTGGGGCTCGCTGCGGTCGTGCTCGTCCTCGATGTCGCCCACGATCTCCTCGACCACGTCCTCGATGGTGACGATGCCGGAGACCCCGCCGTACTCGTCCACCACGATCGCGATGTGCACATGGCTGGTCTGCATCTGCTGCAGCACCACGTCGGCCGAGACGAACTCGGGGACGAAGTAGGCGCGGCGCGCGATGTCCTCGACAGCGCGGTCCGGGCGCGGATCCCACGGGGAGTGGATCGCCCGCATGACGTCCTTGACGTAGAGCATGCCCAGCACGTCGTCGACGCTCTCGCCCACCACCGGGATGCGGGAGAAGCCCGAGCGCACGAACAGCCGCACGGCCTGCTCGGCGGTGGCGCCGGCGGCGATGGCGAGCATGTCGGTGCGAGGCACCATGAGCTCGCGCACGATGGTGTCGCGCAGGTCGAACACGCCTTGGATCATGTCGTGCTCGACGATCTCCAGGTGCTGCTTCTCCAGGGCGCGGTCCACGCTGGAGCGCAGCTCGGAATCGACGCCGTAGGGGCCGTCCTCCCGGTCGGCGCCCGGGGTCACCACGCTGCTGACGGCGATCAGTGCGCTCGCAGGCGGCCACAGCAGCTGGGTGCGGCGGGAGTCCTCGTGCTGGCGCAGCACCCGGCGCCGCAGCCCCTCGGGGCGCTCCTCCAAGGCACGCTCGAGAGCGGAACGGGTGGTGGCGGCGAGGGCCGAATCCGCTGCGGTGAGCACAGCGCCGATCACCAGGCCCACCAAGGCCACAGGGATCAAGATCCCGGCGGCGAGCATCATGCGTCGCGGCGGGAGGCCAGGAAGGTCAGCAGCAGCTTGCGCTGCAGGTCGAACATCACCCGCCGCTCCTCCTCCTCGGCGTGGTCGTAGCCGAGCAGGTGGAGGATGGAGTGACAGGTCAGCAGCAGCATCTCCTCGACGGCGCTGTGACCGGACTCGGCTGCCTGACGGGAGGCGACCGCAGGGCAGATCACCACGTCCCCCAGCAGCCCCTCGGGGGCGGGACGGTCGGCGGTGCCGGGGGTCAGCTCGTCCATCGGGAAGCTGAGCACGTCGGTGGGACCGGGCTCGTCCATCCACTGCACGTGCAGGCGCTCCATGGCCTCCTCGTCCACGAACAGGATGGACAGCTCGGTGGCGGGGTGCAGATGGAGGGCCTCGAACACGAAGCGGGCCAGGTGCACGAACTCCTTCTCGTCCACCTGGGCGGTGGTCTCGTTGCGCACTTCGATGGTCATCTCATGCTCCTCTGCCGGTGCCACGACCCGAGCTGCTGCCGCGGCCGCGAGTGTCCCGGCTGCCGCCGGGACCCACCTCCCAGCGGCCGTAGGCCTCGACGATGTCGCTGACCAGGCGGTGGCGCACCACGTCCCGCGGGGATAGGCGGCAGAAGGAGATGTCCTCCACCCCGCTGAGAACCTGCTCCACCACCCGCAGGCCGCTCTTGGTGCCGCCGGGCAGGTCCACCTGGGTGACGTCGCCGGTGACCACCATGGTGGAGTTGAAGCCGAGGCGGGTCAGGAACATCTTCATCTGCTCGGGCGTGGTGTTCTGCGCCTCGTCCAGGATGATGAACGCGTCGTTGAGGGTGCGGCCGCGCATGTACGCCAGCGGCGCCACCTCGATGGTGCCGGCACCCATCAGACGCGGGATGGACTCCGGGTCCA
This sequence comes from Brachybacterium sp. p3-SID957, assembly GCF_025144775.1. Taxonomy (NCBI): domain Bacteria; kingdom Bacillati; phylum Actinomycetota; class Actinomycetes; order Micrococcales; family Dermabacteraceae; genus Brachybacterium; species Brachybacterium sp. p3-SID957. The sequence continues at coordinate 66,225 of NZ_JALXKT010000004.1, forward strand.
GCATGTCGTGCAGGGCGTCGTACAGGGGGCGCAGGTACGGGTCGATCTTCTCGTTGAGGCTGCCGGGCAGGAAGCCCAGCCGCTCCCCCGCCTCCACGGCGGGGCGGGTGAGGATGATCCGGTTGATCTGCTTGGAGAGCAGCTGCTGCACCGCCATCGCCACCGCGAGGTAGGTCTTGCCGGTACCGGCCGGGCCGATGCCGAAGGTGATGGTCGAGGACTCGATGGCCTCGATGTAGGACTTCTGCCCCATGGTCTTGGGGCGGATGGTGCGCCCGCGGGAGGACAGGATGGTGCGGGAGAGCACCTGCTCGAGCCTCTCCCCCTGGGCCCGGTCGTCGCCGTACAGGCTCACCGCCCGCTGCACGGCCTCGGCGGTGACGGCCTGGCCGGTGGCGGCGAGCTCGATCAGGGAGCGCACGATGTGCTCGCTGCGGCGCAGCGCCTCCTCGGTGCCGCGCAGCGTGATCTGATGCCCGCGCACGTGCACGTCGGTGTCGGGGACCTGCTCCTCGAGCGCCGCGAGAGCCTGGTCGTTCTCCCCCAGCACCTGGAAGGGGCTGAGATGATCGGGGATGGCCAGGCGACGCTCGATCACCTCTGGGCTGCGCCCGGGGGCGGGAGTGACGGGATCGGTCACAGTTCTCCTTCTGCGAGCTCTCCGCTCGCCAGGACGTGCGCGTGCACGTGGAAGACGGTCTGTCCGGCGTTCGCACCGGTGTTGAAAACGAGGCGGAAGTCGCCGTCGGCGAGCTTCTGAGCCAGGGACCCGGCCACTGCCACCACGTGCGCCAGCTGCTCCGGCTGGTGGGCGAGCTCACGCACGTCGGCGCGGTGCTCACGGGGCACCACCAGCACGTGCACGGGGGCCTGGGGGCTCAGGTCCTTGAAGGCGATCACCTGGTCGTCCTCGTGGACGCGCTCGGAGGGGATCTCACCGGCGACGATCTTGCAGAACACGCAGTCCTCGTCGCGGCGTTCGGCGGCGTCGTTGTTCATGGGGGAAGTCTACGGGAGCGTGTGCGGCCCGGCTCAGAGCGATGCACGCCACAGCAGGATCGAGAACATCGGCCATGCGGGAGGGGTTGCACTACCCATGACGAGAATCGGACTGCTCATCGCCAGTGCTCGCCCCAACCGTGTCGGGGAGCACGTCGCCCAGTGGGTGCGCGACGGCCTCGATGCCCGCGAGCACGAGGTCGAGATCGATTTGATCGACCTGCGGGAGAGCGTCCTTCCCGCCTTCGACGGGCTCACCAGCCCCAAGGCCGATCCCACCAAGACCACCGATCACGCGCGCGCCTGGGGTGAGCGGATCGAGGCGCTGGACGCGCTGATCATCGTGACCCCGGAGTACAACGGCTCCTACCCCGGTGCTCTGAAGAACGCGATCGACTACCTGCACCAGGAGTGGAGCGGCCTGCCGGTGCTGCTGGTCGGCTACGGCTGGGGAGCCGGGGCCGGAGTCCTCGAGCTGCTGGAGAGCCTGATGACCCGCGTGGGGGCCGACGTCATGGGCTCCGTGGGCCTCGCCTTCCCTGCGGACCTCTCCCTCGAGGGTGAGATCCACGTAGGCGAGGAGAAGCTCACCGCCCTGCGTGAGGGATTGGAGACGCTCGAGGCCAAGGTGCTCACCTCCGTCGCCTGACGGGGGATTCAACCCCAGCGCCCGATCAGAGCACTGAGCACGGCGATCGCAGCGGGGCCGGCGGTCGAGGAGCGCAGCACCTCGGGTCCCAGCAGCACGCTGCGCGCCCCCGCCTCGCGCAGCTGGGCGAGCTCGCCATCGGCGATCCCGCCCTCGGGGCCGACCAGGACGATGATCTGCGCGGCTGCGCCCACAGAGGCCGACGCCTCATCCGCGGCCGAACTCCGGCCCATCGCCCGCAGCTCGTCGGCCAGACTCATCAGGCCCACGGATTCCTGCTCGTGAAGCACCAGCACCAGGGAACCTGCCTCGGTGCATCGGCGCACCTCGTCGGCCAGCTGCGCGGTGCTCACCGGCTCGTCCACCCTCGGGATACCGGGGCGGCGGCACTGCTTGACCGCTGCTCGGACGGTGTTCTCCCATTTGGCGCGGCCCTTGCGCTGCTTCTCGCCGCGCCACACGGCGACGGACCGCTCGGCCTGCCAGGGCACCACGCGATCCACCCCGAGCTCGGTGGCCGATTCGACGGCCTGCTCGTCGCGTCCTCCGGTGGCCAGGGCCTGCACCAGGGTGAGCCGCGGCGTGCGCCGGGCGGGGGCCGACGGCTCCGCCAGCAGGTGCAGGTCCAGGGCCTCCTTGCGTGCGGCCGTGACCTCGGCGAGCACCTGGCGGCCGGCGGCATCGGTGAGCAGGATCTGCTCCCCCACGCCGATGCGCGCCACCTTCGCCGCGTGGCGGCCCTCCTCGCCGTCCAGGGTGAGGGCAGCGCCCCTGCCGGCATGCTCCAGGGCGTCGTCGAGGATCAGGAAGGCGGGCGGCGTGGTGGGCATGATCAGAGGTCGCGCAGGCGCTCGCGGAGCTTGGCGAAGGGGCCCTGGCCCTTGCGGCGGGTGGCCTCGTCGCCGCGGATGCGGGCGAACTGCTCGAGCAGGTCACGCTCCTCGTCCGAGAGCGAGGTGGGGATGTCCACGTCCAGCACCACCCGGATGTCGCCGCGGCGCTCGCGCCGCAAGGGGGTGATGCCCAGGCCCTTCAGGGTGATCTCCTCGCCGGGCTGGGCGCCGGGCCGGATGTCCAGCTGCTGCACCCCGTCGAAGGTCTCCAGCGGCACGGTGGCACCGAGCGCGGCGGAGGTCATCGGCACCTCGACGGTGGTGACCAGGTCCTCGCCGTCGCGGTCGAACATGTCGTGATCGGCGACGGTGAGCTCGACGAAGAGGTCTCCAGCCGGCCCGCCGGCCTCACCCACCTCTCCCTCGCCGCGCAGCTGGATCCGGGTGCCGTTCTCCACCCCGGAGGGCACGCGCACGGTGACGGTGCGCTCGGTGGTGACGCGGCCGTGGCCGGAGCACGCGGTGCACGGGGACTCGATGACGTCGCCGTGGCCCTCGCAGGTGGGGCAGGGGGCCATGGTGACCATCTGTCCCAGCAGCGACTGGGCCACGCGCTGCACGTGGCCGGAACCCCCACAGGCGGTGCAGCGGGTGGGGCTGGTGCCGGGCTCGCAGCACGAGCCGTTGCAGCGCTCGCAGCGACCCGCGGTGCGGAAGCGGATCTCCTTCTCGGTGCCGAACACGACGTCACGCAGCTCGATGCCCACACGGCGCAGCACGTCGCTGCCGCGGCGCTGGCGCGGGACCGGACCCTGCCCACGGCCGCCTCGCATCCCGGCGGCACCGGCGAACATGTCGAAGATGTCGTTGAAGTCGAAGCCGGCGCCGCCCCCGGGGAACCCACCGGGGAAGCCGCCCATGCCGGGGCCTCCGCCCATGTCGTACTGGCGGCGCTTGTCGGCGTGGGAGAGGGTCTCATACGCCTGGGAGACCTTCTTGAACCGCTCGGCGGCGTCCGGATCGGGGTTGACGTCCGGGTGCAGGGTGCGAGCCAGCTTGCGGTACGCCTTCTTGATCTCCTCAGTGGAGGCGTCACGGGAGACACCGAGCAGGTCGTAGTAATCGTCGTTCACTGTGCGAAGTCCTCAGGAAGGGAGACGGTGGTAGCGGGGGCGCTCATCCCGGGATGCGGGAGGCGGCGCCGTGTCATTCCAGGTAGCGGGAGACGTAGCGGGCGATAGCCTGCACGGTCGAGATCCCGGTGACGTAGTCCATGCGGGTGGGGCCGAGGATCGCCATGTGCGAGCCCGCACCGTACCCGGCGCCGACCACGGCGGCCTGGGTGAGGGCCTCGGTCTGCAGCTCCGAGCCGATGCGCACCTCGACCGAGCCGGGTTTGGCGTGCATCTCGGTGAACAGGCGCAGCAGCACCAGCTGCTCCTCGAGCACGTCCAGCAGCGGCTCCACATCGCGGGCGAAGTCCTCGGCGGAGCGGGCGATGTTGGCGGTGCCGGCCATCATGATCCTGTCCTCCGCGCGGGAAGCAGCCAGGATGCGCAGCGCCGTGACGACCTCCTCGACACTGGGCTGATCCGCCGCCGGCTGGGCCTCGACCAGCTCCAGCAGCGCCCGCTCGACGTCGGTGACCTCATGGTCGGCGACAGCCCGGTTCAGCTGGTCCCGCAGCCCCTGGTAGAAGGCGCCGTCACGAGCGGCCAGCAGCGGCACGGTGCGCTGATCCACCCGGCCGGACTCGGTGATCAGCACCACCAGCAGCAGGGAGTCGGCCACCTTCACCAGCTCGACGTGGCGGATCCGCGCCTGCTTGCGGGCCGGGTACTGCACCATCGCCACCTGATGGGTGGTCTGCGCCAGCAGCCGTACGGTGCGCAGCAGCAGCTCCTCGACGTCACCGGCATCCTCCAGGAACGCCTGGATGGCGCGGCGTTCGGGGGCCGACAACGGCTTCACGGTGGCCACATGGTCCACGAAGGTGCGGTAGCCCTTGTCCGTGGGGACGCGACCGGCGGAGGTGTGGGGCTGGGTGATCAGCCCCTCCTCCTCGAGCACCGACATGTCGTTGCGCACCGTGGCGGCGGAGACCCCGAGATCGTGACGGTCCAGCAGGGACTTGGAGCCGACGGGTTCGCGGGTGGAGACGTAGTCCTCGACGATCGCGCCGAGGATCTGCAGCTTCCTGCTGTCCGTTGGTCTCACCTCCTGCAGGGACCTGCTGGTGCCGGGCAGGGCGCTCACGCCCGACCACCAGGATTAGCACTGGGGGATGTCGAGTGCCAATCCTACGCGCTCACGGCCTGTCCTCAGGGAAGCGGACAGGAGGCGTTCGCCACGAGCCGAGACCGCCGCCGTCCGGGACCGATGCGAGACGGTCACCCGGCGTGGCGCCTCGGTGTACGGTGTGCGCCGTGCCCGACCGCTCTTCCCCCTCCTTCGACCGCTACGGCCGCGACGTGCTCTCCTCCGAGCCTCCGCCGCACCACCGCCGCCGTCCCGCCGCCCGCGAGGTTCCCGCCCGGCGGGACCTGGTGGTCGAGGACGCGGCGACCGGGTACACCGGCGCGATCACCCGCGTGGAGAAGGCCGGCGGTGTGCACGTGGTCGAGCTCGAGGACGCACGTGGCCGCCGCCGCGGCTTCCCCCTGGGGCCCGGGTTCATGATCGACGGCAAGCCGGTGGTGCTCACCCTCCCCCAGCGGGCTCCAGCACCCAGCGGCCCCAAGCGTTCCGCGAGCGGCTCGGTGTACGTCGAAGGCGCGAAGGCCAGGACCGCCCGCGCCTCCCGGATCTGGGTCGAGGGCAAGCACGACGCCGAACTGGTGCAGAAGGTGTGGGGTCACGATCTGCGCATCGAAGGCGTCGTCGTCGAGCAGCTCGAGGGCGCTGACAACCTCGTGGAGCGAGTGCAGGCTTTCGGTCCCGGCCCGGGGCGCCGGCTCGGTGTGCTGGTGGACCACCTGGTGGCCAGTTCCAAGGAGTCCCGGATCGCCGAGCAGGTGATGCGCCTGCCCGGCGCCCCCGGCAATGTGATCGTGCTGGGGCACCCCTACGTGGACGTGTGGCAGGCGGTGCGTCCGGCACGCGTGGGCCTGAAGGCATGGCCGCACGTGCCCCGCGGCACCGACATCAAGGTGGGAACGCTCAGGGCCCTGGGCTGGCCGCACTCCGATCAGGCCGACATCGCCGAGGGCTGGCAGCGCATCCTGGCCACCGTCCGCTCCTACGCCGACGTCGAGCCCACCCTGTCCGGGCGGATCGAGGAGCTCATCGACTGGGTGACCGTCGAGGGGTGAGCACCGCGTGCCCCACGGGGGTGCCCGATGCGCAACCTGCGACCGGGGGTTATCCCCCGCCTGATCGGGAGGCGCGCCTCGGGGCCCAGATCAGGTGCTCTCGGTAGGCTGGGGGCATCCGACCACGACGGCGGCGGCCATCTCGGCTCCCCGTCCTGACGAAGAGGGGACCCATGAACGAGAACTCGCATCCCTACGATCCCTACCGCGATCAGCCCGCGAACCCGGGCCCCGCGGCTGCGTCCGAGGCCGGCGCCGCCCAGCACGGCGCCGGCCACCAGCAGAATGCCGCCTACGGCCAGCAGGGCGCTGGCCATGGCCAGCACAACGCCGGCTACGGCCAGGCCCAGGGCAGCGCCTACGCCGGGCAGGGCGCCCCGCAGGGGACCCAGACCCTCGATGCTCCGCCCGCTAACGTCAAGGGCGTGTACGAGGGGCCCCTGTCGGGCCAGCCCACCACGGAGTCCGACGCCAAGCTGTGGTCGATGTTCTCGCACCTGGCGGTGCTGCTGGGCCACCTGCTCAGCTGGGGCTTCCTGGGCTGGATCGGCCCGCTGATCATCTTCCTGATGTACAAGGACCGCAACCGGTTCGTGCGCTACAACGCCGCTGAGGCCCTCAACGGTGCCATCGCCGTGGTGATCGCCCAGGTGGTGCTCGGGGTCGTGCTCGGCATCTTCGGGTTCGTCACCCTCGGCCTCGGCTTCGCGGCGTTCCCGCTGGTCGGCATCCCGGCGCTGATCCAGCTGATCTTCGCGATCATCGGTGCGGTCAGGGCCAACCAGGGCGAGTGGTGGAACTACCCGCTGAACATCCGCCTGGTCAAGTGACCTGACCGCATAGGGGAAGCCCCCGGAGCCGGCCGCGCGTCGTGCTGTCGGGGGCTTCGTCATGCGTTCAGGTTCTGCGATCCACCCCGTCACACGCGCACCCGTGCCGCGCGTGCCTCTCAGGGCACCAGGTCGCGGATCACCGCGTCGGCCAGCAGCCTGCCCGGCCGGGTGAGCACCGCCCGGCCCGCTGCCAGGGCCTCCGCATCGAGGTGGCCGCGGTCGCGGTGCACCTCGAGCATCGGCCGCTGGGCAGGCGGGACCACGTTCACGTCGAGCCCGTCGATGATGCGCAGCTCCAGCATGATGCGCTCCATGCGGCGGGCCTCGGGATCGACCTGCTCGGACTCGGCGACCGGCAGCTCCCCCGCGCTCAGCTTCGCCGCGTAGCGGCTGGGGTGCTTCACGTTCCAGGAGCGCAGGCCGTCGCGATGGCGGTGGGCGCCCGGGCCGATCCCCCACCAGTCCTTGCCCTGCCAGTAGGCGAGGTTGTGTCGCGAGCGGTGCGCGGGGCTGCGCGCGAAGTTGGAGACCTCATACCAGGACAGGCCGTCGGCTGTGGCGAGGTCGTCGATCAGCTCGTACTTGTCGGCCATGTCATCACCGTCGGGTGGGGTGATCTCCCCGCGCCGCAGCCGGCGCGCCATCGCCGTGTTCCCCTCGATGATCAGGGAGTATGCGGACAGGTGGTCCACACCGCAGGCCAGTGCCGCGCGCACGGAGGTTTCCACATCGGCGAGGGTCTCCCCCGGCGTGCCATAGATCAGGTCCAGGCTGACCGCCAGGCCCGCCTCCCGGGCCCACTGCACCACCTGCGGCACCCGCTCGGGGTCATGGGTGCGGTCCAGGGTGCTGAGCACCGAGCGCACCGCCGACTGCATGCCGAAGGAGACCCGCGTGATGCCGCCCTCGGCGAGCTGGGCCAGGGACTCCGGGGTGACCGAGTCCGGGTTCGCCTCGGTGGTGACCTCCGCACCCGGCGCCAGGGGGATCAGGGAGCGCAGGTGAGCGAGCATCGCGATCAGGTCCCCGGCCGGCAGCAGGGTGGGGGTGCCGCCGCCGAAGAACACGGTGGAGACCTGCTGGTACGGGTACCCGTCGGCGGCATCCGCAGCGAGGGTCAGGTCCATCTCGCGTATCGCGTTGGCGGGGTACTCGCGCTGCGAGCCGCCCCCGCCCAGCTCGGTGGCGGTGTAGGTGTTGAAGTCGCAGTACCCGCACCGCACCGCGCAGAACGGCACGTGGATGTAGACGGACAGGTCCGGGGGCCCGGAGGCAACGGGGGGTGCCGGGGTCACAGTCCCATGCCCAAGCCCAGGCCACGACCGGTGGAGCGAAGACGGTCGGGGAACGCGACGGGCGCCTGATCGGTGCTGCCGGATTCGTCGGCATCGCGCTCGAGCACGCGCAGCGCGGCCTGCACCAGGGACTCGTACAGCACGGTGCCGGTCTGCCCGGCCCATGCCAGCAGGTTGCGTGCCTGCCCGGCATCCAGGCCGCGGAACGCGTCGCCGATGGTCACGCCGTGCTCGGGGCGGTGCAGCACCTCGATCGCGTCACCGGCGGTGACGTCCCCCTCGGTGAGCACGCGGAAGTAGGCGCCGCAGCGTCCCACCTCGGTGAAGCGCCGGCCGAAGCGACGGTCCCCCATGCGAGCGGTGAAGGTGCCGCACGGGGTGCGGGGGCAGGTGGCCTCGATCTGCGCTGTGCCCACCTGCCAGCGCTCCCCGATCAGGGTCTCGTCGGTGTCGTAGCCGGTGGTCACCAGGTTCTCCCCGAAGAAGCCGTCGGGCAGCTCCTGCTCGCGCTCTGCGGCAAAGGCCTCCCGGGTCTCGCGGGCGTAGGCGTAGACGGCCTTGAAGATGCCGCCGTGGTGCTCGCGATCGCCCTGCACATCGCCCAGCACCCCGTGGGTGAGCAGGGTGGCCGGGCCGTCGACGGGCCGTTTGTCGATCCCGCTCATCAGGCCGCGATCGGGCACCGGGAACAGCTGGGCGACGGTGCACACCGCGGCGATGCGCGGTGCGGCGGAGGACTGCTCCGGGGATCCGGGAGCCGTCTCCGCAGCAGCGGATGCGCTGGGATCGTGCGCACGGTTCACGGCATCTCCTACTTCTTCTTGCCGTCCTTGCCGGTGTCCCCGGCATCGGAGGACAGCGCGGCGATGAAGGCCTCCTGGGGGACCTCCACGGAACCGATGTTCTTCATCCGCTTCTTGCCCTCCTTCTGCTTCTCCAGCAGCTTGCGCTTGCGGGAGATGTCGCCGCCGTAGCATTTGGACAGCACGTCCTTGCGCATGGCGCGGATGTTCTCGCGGGCGATGATGCGCGAGCCGATGGCGGCCTGGATCGGCACCTCGAACTGCTGGCGCGGGATCAGGTTCTTGAGCTTGCCAGCCATCTCCACGCCGTAGTTGTAGGCCTTGTCGCGGTGCACCACGGCGCTGAACGCATCCACCGGGTCGCCCTGCAGCAGCATGTCCACCTTGACCAGGTCGGCGGTCTGCTCGCCGGAGACGTCGTAGTCCAGGGAGGCGTAGCCGCGGGTGCGGGACTTCAGCTGGTCGAAGAAGTCGAACACGATCTCCGCCAGCGGCAGCGTGTAGCGCAGCTCCACGCGGTCCTCGCTGAGGTAGTCCATGCCGCCCAGGCTGCCACGCTTGGACTGGCACAGCTCCATGACCACGCCCACGAACTCGCTGGGCACCAGGATGGTGGCCTTGGCGACCGGTTCGCTGATCTCCCGCACCTTGCCCTCGGGGAAGTCCGAGGGGTTCATGACCTCGACCTGGGTGCCGTCCTCCATGGTCACGTGGTACACCACCGACGGGGCGGTGGAGATCAGGTCCAGGTCGAACTCGCGCTCGAGGCGCTCGCGCACGATCTCCAGGTGCAGCAGCCCCAGGAAGCCCACACGGAAGCCGAAGCCCAGGGCCGTGGAGGTCTCCGGCTCGTAGTTGAGGGCAGCGTCGTTGAGCTTGAGCTTGTCCAGCGCGTCCCGCAGCACCGGGTAGTCGGAGCCGTCGATCGGGAACAGCCCGGAGTACACCATCGGCTTGGGGTCCGCGTAGCCGGGCAGCGCTTCGGTGGCCCCGCGCACGGAGGTGGTGACGGTGTCGCCCACCTTGGACTGGCGCACGTCCTTCACACCGGTGATCAGGTAGCCCACCTCGCCGGGGCCGAGGCCCTGGGTGGGGCTGGGCTCCGGGGAGCTCACGCCGATCTCGAGCAGCTCGTGGTGCGCTCCGGTGGACATCATGTCGATGCGGTCGCGGGCCTTGAGGGAGCCGTCGACCACACGCACATAGGTGACCACGCCCCGGTAGGTGTCGTACACGGAGTCGAAGATCATGGCGCGGCAGGGGGCGTCCACCTGCCCTGCCGGGTGGGGCAGGGTGCGCACCACGTGGTCCAGCAGCTCCTCGACTCCCTGGCCGGTCTTGCCGGAGACCCGCAGCACGTCCTCGGGATCGACGCCCACCAGCTGACCGATCTCGGCGGCGTACTTGTCCGGGTCCGCGGCGGGCAGGTCGATCTTGTTGAGCACCGGGATGATGGTGAGGTCGTTCTCCATCGCCAGGTACAGGTTCGCCAGGGTCTGCGCCTCGATGCCCTGGGCCGCGTCCACCAGCAGGATCGCCCCTTCGCAGGCGGCCAGCGAGCGGGACACCTCGTAGGTGAAGTCCACGTGGCCGGGCGTGTCGATCATGTTCAGGGCGTAGTTGGTGCCGTCGACCTGCCAGGGCATGCGCACGGCCTGGCTCTTCACGGTGATGCCGCGCTCGCGCTCGATGTCCATGCGGTCCAGGTACTGGGCGCGCATGAGGCGCTCGTCCACCACGCCGGTCATCTGCAGCATGCGATCGGCCAGCGTGGACTTGCCGTGGTCGATGTGCGCGATGATGCAGAAGTTGCGGATGCGCTCCTGGGGCGTCGAGGCGGGCTGGATGTCCGCGGCCTCGTCGGCGGCGATCCTCGGGGTCACCGGCATCCGTCCTCTCGTGGGTCAGGTCGTGGTGGCAGGCGCGCGCCGCGGTCACGGCGCGCCGTCCATCGTCTCACGGGCTCCGGGTTGGTACTCAGCGGGGCACGGCGCGAGTGCTCACGCTCACCCGGCGAACCGTGCGATGCCCCGGGGCGCCGGCTGCTCACTCGCCTTCGATCACGGAGCCGTTGCGGGGAAGGCCGCCGGGGAAGGTGATGGGCAGTGCCCGGGCCCGGGTGGGATCTGCATCGTCCATCGCCTGCAGGTGCACGTGGGGCTCGGTGGAGTTGCCGGAGTTGCCGCACTGCGCGAGGACCTTCCCGCGGTGCACCTGCTGGCCTGGTCGGACCATCAGGCTGCCCTGCCGCAGGTGGCACAGGGCGAGGAACACGGCGGGGCCGGCGACGCCGGCGTCGGCCTCGATGATCACGTGGTTTCCAGCGAGTCCGGTCCAGCCTTCGGCCGCGCGTCGACGCTGGGTGAGCATGTAGCCCACCGAGGGCAGCCCGCGATGGGCGGCGTGATCCGGTTCGCCGTCGTGCGCGGCCCGCACGGTGCCGTCGATCGGGGCGCGGATCTCACGGCCGAAGCCGACGAAGTGCTCCGGTGCCTCCGGACGCAGGAACGACCGGAGGGTGTAGGCGCCGGAGCGCCCGTCCGCCCCCACCGGTGTGAGGTCGATGGACTGCTCCAGGGCATAGAGGCGCGTGCCGTGGCTGGGCATCCGGTCGGCCGGGCTGTTCTGCACCAGCCAGCGCCCGGGTCCGGGAACGCGCAGCGGAACGGGGGTGCGGGGTCTTCGTGCCATCACGTCCTCATCCGGGGTGCCGGGGTCGGTGGGGCCCGGCCGGTCAGGTGCCGGGCTCGAAGTACGTGCTCTTCAAGGCGCGGCTGACGGCGACGGTGGCCCGCTGCAGCTGCTCCATCTCGGTGTCGAAGTCAGCGACGATGTCGTCCAGGGAGCGGTACCGCAGGCTGGCGGCGGCCCGGCCCACGATCCGGCGGGCCGGGTCCTCGGTGCCCATGCGGTCGAAGGAGCTGCCGTGCAGCTTGGCCAGGATGTCCAGGGCCTCGTCCAGCTCGATCAGGCAGTGCGCCGCCGAGCGGGGGAAGATCGAGTCCAGCAGCAGGAACTCGATGGCCCGTGCGGCGCGCACCCGGCCCCGGTAGGAGCGGATGTAGGCCTCGTGGGCGCTGCAGCTGCGCAGCAGCATCACCACGTTGCCGTCGGTGGCGTCCTCCAGGTCGTGGCCCTGCAGGATGCGGGCGACCATGTCCACGCGCTCCAGCAGTTGGCCCACCCGCAGGAACAGCCAGGCCTCGTCACGGGTCATCGAGGCATCGATCAGGCCGTTCACCACGGCGCAGCGGTCCTTGGCGAACTGGAAGGCGCCGTGCATCCGGGAGGGCCGCACCGAGCGGGCCATGCCGAGCGTGGTGGTGTTCAGCGACTCCCACACCTCGGTGGAGAGCACCTCGCGGGCACCCCGGGCGTTCTCACGGGCGGTGTGCAGGGCACCAGCGACGGAGGAGGGGTTCGTCCGGTCGGTCACCAGGCGGTCCAGCACCCGCTGGACGGTGTGGTCCTGCGGGTCCTGCGCTGAGGCGCCGAAGATCGAGTACACGTCCTTGCAGGCACGACCGACGTCGTAGGTGGCGTCCTCGGTGATCGACTGCAGGGACACATCGAGGATGCGGGCGGTCTGGTCCGCGCGCTCCACGTAGCGGCCGATCCAGAAGACGGCCTCGGCGATCCTACTGAGCATCGCTGTGCTCCTCCTGCTCGTCGGGGTCGGGCTGCACGTCGTGGTCCGGCTGGTCCTCGTCCTCCAGGTCGAGGATGGGGATGGCGGCGGTGACGGGTTCGGGCTCGGTGCCCAGCAGGTCCTCGTCCTCGTCGAAGGGCTCGTCCACCCCGGTCTGCTCGACCACGCGCACCTCGCCCTCCGGGGTGGAGACCTCCACCTGCGTGGGGGTCTGCGAGGCCAGCACCCAGGTGTCCTTCGAGCCGCCCCCGCGCGAGGAGTTCACGATCATCTCTCCCTTGGGCAGTGCCACGCGGGTGAGGCCGCCGGGCAGCACCCACACGTCCTCCCCGCTGTTGAGGGCGAAGGGCCGCAGGTCCACGTGCCGCGGCTCGGGCCCCTCCTCCATCAGGGTGGGGATGGTGGACAGCTGCACGATGGGCTGGGCGATCCAGCCGCGCGGATCCTGCTCGAGGCGGGTGCGCAGCTCCTGCAGCTGGGCGGCGGTAGCAGCCGGCCCGATCACGATGCCCTTGCCGCCGGATCCGTCCACGGGCTTGACCACCAGCTCATCGAGGCGGTCGAGCACCTCGGCGCGGGATTCCGGTTCCTCCAGGCGCCAGGTGTCCACGTTGGGCAGCACCGGCTCCTCGCCGAGGTAGTACCGGATCATGTCCGGCACGTAGGTGTAGGTGAGCTTGTCGTCGCCCAGCCCGTTGCCGATCGCGTTGGCCACGACCACGTTGCCGGCCAGGATCGATCGCACCAGGCCGGGCACGCCCAGCATGGAGTCGGGGCGGAACACCTCGGGGTCGATGAAGTCGTCGTCGGTGCGCTTGTAGATGACATCCACGCGGCGCAGGCCGGCGGTGGTGCGCATGTAGATGCGGTCGTTGCGCTCGACCAGATCGCTGGCCTCCACCAGGTCCACTCCCATGGTGCGGGCCAGCAGCGAGTGCTCGAAGTAGGCGCTGTTGTACCGCCCGGGGGTGAGCACCACCACCGTGGCCTCCTCCCCCACGGAGTGCGGTGCCGCGGCCTGCAGGGCAGCGAGCAGGCGGCCGGGGTACTCGCTGACCCGCCGCACGGGCCGATGCGAGAACAGCTCGGGGAAGCCCTGGGCCATGGCGCGCCGGTTGGACAGCACGTAGCTGACACCGCTGGGGGTGCGCACGTTGTCCTCGAGCACCCGGAAGCCGCCGGAGCCGTCACGCACCAGGTCGATGCCGGAGATGTGGATGCGCACGCCGTTGGGCGGGCGGTAGCCCTGCACGGCGTCGACGATGTACGTGGAGGAGTCCAGCAGGGACCCCGGCACCACACCGTCGGCCACGGCCCGACGGCCGGTGTACACGTCGTCCAGGAACGCCTCCAGGGCGCGCACCCGCTGCTCGATGCCGGTGGAGACCAGCGCCCATTCCTCGGCGGCGATGACCCGCGGGATGGCATCGACCGGGAAGGGGCGTTCCTCCCCCGCGTAGTCGAAGGTGACGCCCTGATCGAGATAGCTGGAGGCCAGAGTCTCCGAACGGGACCGGAACTCCTCCAGCCCCAGGCCGGACAGGGCCTCACGGAGGAACCGGTAGGTGGGGCGCGCCTGGCCGTCAGGAGCGAACATCTCGTCGCCGTCGCCTGCGGCGTCGTACTCCTGGAAGAGGGTGTTGCCTGGCATGGCCCCATCTAACACTGTCATCGCACGAGGCACGTCCTGGTCCGTCAGCATGATGGCGGGGGCCGTTGCACACTAGGGGGACGAACCGTCCGGAGAGGTGAACCCCATGTCACTCGGATCCCGTCTGAGCTCCCTGCTGCGCACCGCCGCGCGCTCCCCCGCGGTGCGCCGCACGGCGCGTGACCTGGGCCGGGCCGCGGTGCGCTCGGTCTCCGAGACGCGCTCCGGCCGCTCCGCGTCGGCCGCGCGGCGGCGCGCGAACGATCATGGGGGCGAAGCGGGAGTGTCCACCGCGACAGCATCGGCCCTCGCCGACCGTGACGGCTCGGCGCCTCTGGCGATCACGTACGCGCCGCGGCTGGACGGCCACCCGGATCCCGGGGAGATCGTGTGGGCGTGGGTGCCGTACGAGGAGGACCTCTCCCGCGGCAAGGACCGTCCCGTGCTGGTGCTCGCGGAGGAGGATGCTCGCGCGGGCGGCCGCGACGGCGAGGGCGAGGTGCTGGTGGCCCTGATGCTCACCTCCCGTGACCGCGCCGAGAACGACGGGGTGCACGTTGACGAGCACGGCGCCACCTGGATCGACGTGGGATCGGGATCCTGGGACAGCAAGGGGCGGCCCAGTGAGGTGCGGGTGGACCGGTTGCTGCGGCTGAGCCCGCAGGCGGTGCGGCGCGAGGGATCGCGCCTGGCTGAGGACCGCTTCGACCGGGTGGCTGCGGCCGCGCGCGAGGTCCACGGATGGGACGGATGACACGCCGCCGGGGCAGTGCCGCTGATCAGCGATTCTGGTAATGTCGACGCTCGTATGTGTGACATACCGTTCGGTGTGCGCATGCTGGAGGCCCCACCGTGTCAGGGTTCGCCGGTAGGTGCGACCCGGGCGAGTACCCGCGGCAGCGACCCGGTACCGACGTCTCCAGGCGAACCCCACCGCCCGTCCCCGTCGGCAGCGGTCCTCGGCCGCCGCGGATGTTCCACCTCCACAGCACAAGAGAGAAGTCTTCGTGGCAAACATCAAGTCCCAGATCAAGCGGAACAAGACCAACGAGAAGGCGCGCCTGCGCAACCGTGCGGTCAAGTCCGAGCTCAAGACCTACGTGCGCAAGGTGCGCACCGCCGCCTCCGCCGGTGACGCCGACGGTGCCGCCAAGGCCCTGAAGGATGCGTCCCGCAAGCTGGACAAGGCCGTCTCCAAGGGCGTCATCCACAAGAACCAGGCCGCCAACCGCAAGTCGGGCCTGGCCAAGCTGGTCTCCAAGATCAGCGCCTGAACGACTCCGGTCAGCCCCTGAGCTGAACCACTCGAGCCCCGTACGCCACCGGCGTGCGGGGCTCGTCGCTTGACGGGGGATGCGCCCGGGGGCGGCGACCTCAGCGCGCCCGGCGGGCGCGGCCGATCTCGATCACCATGTGCTGGACGGACCAGCGGGGGTCACGGCCAGCCCCCTTCACCTCGTGATCGGCGCGGGCCACGGCCTCCAGGGCCCGGGCCAGCGAGCGGTCGTTCCAGGCGCGGGCGTCACGGCTGAGGTTGCGGATCATCCAGTCAGGCATGCCGAGGCTGCGGGCGTTCGCGCCGGGGGTGGTCACCTTGGCCAGCGATCGCATCTTGGAGGCGATCGCGGCGACGATGGGGACCGGGTCGGCCCCGGCCAGCTGAGCCTGCTGCAGCAGTTGGAGGGCTTCGCGCTCCCGGCCGGCGATCGCGGCATCGGCCACGGCGAAGGCGGTGGACTCCACACGGCCAGCGGTCACCTGGCGCACGTCCTGCAGGGTGAGGGGCTGCGCCTGCGTGCCCTCGTCGGGGGTGGTGTCCTCGATCAGCTGGCGGCTCATCGCGGCGAGCTCGGCCAGGTCTGTTCCGAAGGCGTCGACCAGGGCGGCAACGGCCTCGGGCTGGATGCGGCGGCCGGCCCGTGCGAACTCGGCCGCCACGAAGGCCTGCTTGTCGCCGACGCGCTTGAGCGGATCGGCCGGGACGCGGGGCACGCCCGCCTTCTTCAGGGCGTCCAGCAGCTTCTTGCCGCGGTTGCCGCCGCGGTGAACGAGCACCAGGGTGACGTCGTGCTCAGGGGCGGGGATGTACGCGAGGATCTCGGTGATCAGCGACTCGGGCGCGGCCTGCAGCTCGGGCACGATCACCATGCGCGGCTCCCCGAACAGGGAGGGGCTGGTGACCTGGGAGAGGGACCCGGCGGTGATGGTCTCCGCAGTGAGCTCGTGGAAGGCAACGGCATCGTCCTGCTCCCGGGCCAGGGAGCGCAGCCGTTGCACAGCGCGTTCGGCGATCAGCGATTCGGTGCCGTGGACCAGCACGATCGGGGCGAGGGCGACGCTGTGCCACTCGACATCGCTCACGGGCACTCCTTCACAACGGGACGTGGCGATCCTATCGGGCGGCTGCGACAGCCGGGATCGCAGAAAGCAGTAGAGGCGGGGCGGAGGCGCGGCGGGCCGCTGGCTCGAAAGGATGGCCGGCCCCGTCATCGGGGTGGTCCGACGGACAGCGGCTCGTCGATGGCATCGGCCGGGAGGATCACGGTGCCGTGCCTGTCCGTGCGCACGACCTGCGCGCCCACCTCGCCCAGCAGGTCCAGGACATGGTCGGTGGGGTGGCCGAAACTGTTCTCCTTCCCCACCGTGATCAGTGCCAGCTCAGGGGCGAGGTGCTCGTACAGTCCCGCGTCCTGCCGCCGTGAACCGTGGTGGGCCACCTTCACGATGCGCGCGGGCCCCGGTACCGTCGCGGCGAGCTCTCGCTGGGCAACGGGTTCGAGGTCCCCGAGGGACACCAGGCGCGTGCCGTCAGGCCAGGTGGCCGAGACCACCACCGAGCAGTCGTTGGCGGCGTCCCCCTCCCCCGAGCCGTCCTCCCGCAGCGCCGCGGATTCCGCGGCCTGCGCCGAGGGCGGCCACAGCACCTCGAGCACGAGACCGTCCTGCTGCCAGGTCTCCCCTGCGACGACGGGGCTCACCATGTCACCGGCGGCCACGTCCCGCGCTGCGTGGGGCAGCGGGCACACCCACTGCTCGGCGGGGGCCCGTGCCCCGGTGAGGGCGCTGCGGCCTCCCGTGTGATCGGCGTGTGGGTGGGTGAGGATCAGCAGGTCGATCGCGTCCACGTGCAAGCGGTTCAGGCAGTCCCGCAGTGGTTCCGGCTCCGGGCCGGTGTCGATCAGTACGGTGGATCCACCGTTGCGCAGCAGCACGGCATCGCCCTGCCCCACTGCGCAGGCAGCGACGCTCCACTCCTGCCCGGTCCGACCGGGCAGAAGGGGAGCGAGCGCCGGGGCTGTCGCCGCGACCAGGAGGGCCGCCATCACCCAGCGCACGGTGCGGGATCGCCGCCCCGCCACCGCGATCGCAGCAACGGCGAGGGCGGCGATGGCCAGGAGCACGCCTGGCGTTCCCTCAGGAACGGGGATGCGGGAACCGGGCAGGGCATCGGCGGCGCCGGCGATGAGCAGGACCACGTGAGCACCGCCCGCGGCGATCGTGTTGAGAAGCTGCGCGGCGGCCGGCCAGACGGGACCCAGCAGCAGTGCGATCACGCCGATCACGGTGGTGGGGCCCACCACCGGACCCACCAGCATGTTCACCGGCACGGCCCAGGCGGAGACCTCAGGGGCCAGGGTGATCAGGATCGGGGTGACAGCAAGCTGCGCCGCCAGCGGCACGGCCAGCACCAGGGCGGGTACCCGACTGACCCTCTCGCCCGTCGCCTCGGTGATCGCGTTTGCCAGGGGCGGTGCAGCGATGAGGATCGCCCCGGTGGCGAGGGCGGAAAGAGCGAAGCCGATGGATGCGGCGGTGACCGGATCCAGGACGGACCACAGTGCGACCGTGAGGGCCAGTGCTGCGACCGGTGAGGCTCTCACCCCCGCGAACCTGGCGATCAGAACGGGAGCAGCCATGGTGGCGGCGCGCTGCACACTGGGCTCCTCCCCCACCAGGAACACGTACCCGGCCACGGCGAGGCCGGCGATCATCAGGCGCGGGCGCCTGCGCACCCCGGCCAGCAGCAGGGGTGTGATCACCGCGGCGAGGATCAGCGCTATGTTCGCCCCGGAGACCGCGACAAGGTGCGAGATGCCGGCGCGCTGCATGATCTCCTCGCTGCGCTGCCCGAGGCCATGGGTGTCCCCCGAGGTCATGCCGCGCACCAGGGCGGCCTCATCGGTCGGGAGATGGGCGGTGTTATCCCGGGCGAGGTCCCGCAGCCGGTGACGCAGATGCTGGGCGATGGCCGAGATCCCGGTGGCAGGGATGGGCCGCGCCTCGGTGACGCTCAGCACCAGCAGACCGTCGGAGCTGCGGACGGTGCCGCGCACCCACACGTCCTGGCCCCCACGCACCCGGCCCAGGGCAGCCTGGGACTCCTCGCCGGAGGAGCGCACCAGCACCGGCACGGAGGCGGGCACGCTCACCTCCTCGGCGCCGATCCGTGCCCTCGCAGGGATCGTGCGGGCCATCATCTGCAGACCGGAGCGGGACCATTCCGGCCCGCTGCCGGGTACCGCCGGATCAGCGCGGGCCGTGACGGCCAGCTGGACGACCAGCCCTTCCTCGGCCGCAGTGTGCAGGGCGCGGCTGGTCTCGTCGTGGCGCAGCAGCACGGGGAACAGCAGTACCCCTGCCAGTCCTACCACGGCCAGGTGCGCGAACAGGATGTGGGTGATGGCTCGCCGCGGGATCACCACGATGGCCGCCAGCACGCTGGAGCACAGCACCGCGCACGCCGCGATGGCTGCCTGTGCACCGAGCAGGATGCCGATCGCGGCGAGGCTCCAGATGGCTGCGGCGCCGGGCAGCAGGCGCAGATCGTTCCACCGCATCGATCGTCCTCATCCGCTCACGGTGGCCTGGTCGCGGATCTTCTCCAGGGTGGCCGGTCCGATGCCGGAGACCTCCATCAGGTCGTCCACCGACCGGAAGGGGCCATTGGCCTCCCGGTGGTCGATGATCCGCTGGGCGATTGCCGGTCCCACGCCGGGCAGTTCCTCCAATTGGGATGCATTGGCAGTGTTGATGTCGATCAGGACATCTCTCGAGGTGCCGCTGGCCCCGCTGTCCGGGGAGCCGCCCGTGCCTGGTGCCTGCCCCAGCTCCGGGGCTGCCGCAGGTGGCGGTTCCTCGCCCGGCAGCGGGAGGTGGATCTGCTCACCGTCCGCAACGGGGCGGGCCAGGTTCACCGCCGCCAGGTCCGCTTCGGGCGCTGCTCCGCCGGCGGCATCGACCGCATCCTGCACCCGGGCGCCCGGCTCGAGCCGGACCACGCCAGGATTCTCCACGGCACCGGAGACATGGACCACGATCTCGGAGGGCGCCCGATCCTCGGCCCGCTCGCCCCCTGCAGTTCCGCTGGCCTCCTCCAACGAGGTATCAGGATCGTGAGCGCCCGGAGGCTGCGAGTCCACCTCGTCGGTGGTCGCGTCCCCGCTCGACCCTCCAGCCGCCGGGGAGGGATCGGCGGTCTCGGACATGCTCACCGGGGAGCGCTCCTCCAGCGGCACGGCAGAGCCGGCGGACCCCAGGTGGATGGCGCCCGCGGCGATCAGGACCAGCACCGCGATGCCCACCAGGGACGACGGGCTGGGCGCCGGGAGCGACAGTCGACGCGCTGGCGCCTCGGCCCTGTGATCCACGTGCTCGACGAGCGGCTCGCCACCGCGTCGATGCCGCCCGGGCCGGTTGCGCAACGGCCGTTCGTGTCCTGCTCCCATGGGTCCGACGCTAAGGACTCGGCGCCGTCCTCACGGGACTACGGCCGCTGATGGGGAGAACCCGTCATTGGGGAGGAACCTCACCGGCGTGGGAGACAGGTCTTCCCGCACTGCGCGCGTATGCGACCTCGCTGGGGGCCGACTCGCCGCTCATCAGCCGATGCCGAGGGTCGCCATCCATTGGCCCCAGAAGGCGATGAGGATCACCAGGGCCACCAGCAGGTACCAGGCCAGGGTGAGCAGCACCCAGCGGCGCAGGATCCCCGCCAGCGGACCGGGGAGTCGCAGGTCGCCGCTCTCCACGGTGTGGGCGAGGGTCGCGAAGAACATGGGGGCGGTGGCGACCCACACCACCATGCACCACGGGCACAGGGCGCGGATGATGACGATCGCGGAGAACGCCAGGAAGTGCACGAAGGCGAAGGCGAAGGTCATCCCGCCCAGCCGTGCCCAGCGCATCCACGGGGGCAGGGCGGTGCCGCTGAGCATCAGCGCACCGAGCACGCCCATGATGGCGAAGCCGCCCAGGCCGATCGCCATGTTGGGGATGCCGAAGGCCTCGGCCTGCCAGGTCATCATCACGGTGCCGCAGGAGATGAACGGGTTGATGTCGCAGGCGAGGGTGGCGCCGGGGTTGGACAGCAGGTACAGCTTGTCCACCAGCAGGTTCAGCGCTGCGATCCAGCCCACCAAGCCGCCGATCAGCAGCACCGCACCGGTCAGTGCAGTGCTGGCGCGGGGCTTGGCGCGGCGCTCGGCCGCGAGCTCCGCGTCGATCTCCGCGATCAGTGCGGCATCGTCCTCGGCCCGGGTGCCGGCCGGCTCCGTACCCGTGCCATCCTGCTCGGCACGGGGGCCGGCCTGGTCCTGGGCCCGGTTCTGGTTCTGGTTCAGGCTATGGTTCATCAGGGGCTATTGTGCGCCCACGACGGGGTGAGCGCGATACCAGTCCGCGAGTCGTTCGAATCCCTCGTCGATGCTGACGGCCGGGCTCCACTGAAGGCGCTCGCGGGTGCGGCGCTGGTCGAACCAGTGCGCGGTGGACATCTGCTCGGCCAGGAACTCCGTCATCGGCGGTTCGTCGGCACCGGGGCGGATCTCCCACAGCCGTTCCACCACGCGCCCGGCCGCGCGGGCCACCGAGCCGGGGACCTTGATGCGGGGCCGCGGGACCCCGGCGGCGTCGCACCAGCCGTTGAACACGTCCCGCACGGTGCGGGGCTCGCCGTTGGTGACCACGAAGCTCTCGCCGTGGACGTCCTCGATGCGGTCCAGAGCCGCCACGATCGCGTCCGCGGCGTTGGTGACGTAGGTGGTGTCGATCAGCGCCATGCCGTCGTCCAGCAGGGGCAGGCGGCCGCTGCGGGCGCGGTCCACGATGCGCCCGACCAGCTGGGTGTCCCCCGGGCCCCACACCACGTGGGGGCGGATGGAGGTCACCAGCAGGCCGTCGCGGCCGTCGGCCTCCATGGCCAGCAGCTCGGCGGCGGCCTTGGTGCGGGCGTAGGGGCCGCGGGCGTGCTCGGGATCCGCAGGCGTCGCGCCCAGGCCGACGATCGCGGTGCCCAGGTGAGCGACCGACGGAGACGACACGTTGACCAGCTGGCCGCCGCCCGGCGCCCGCCGGGCGTCGACCACGTTGCGGGTGCCGCCGATGTTGATATCCCGGTACTCGCTCTCCGGACCGGAGATGGACACCTTCGCGGCCAGGTGGATGACCGCATCGCAGCCGTCCGCCGCACGGCGCACGTCCTCCGCGCTGGTGAGGGAGCCGTTGACGTCGGTGACCCCGTCGATGCCGGCGGGGCGGCGCTGGAAGGCGCGCACCTGCTCACCGCGGTCGCGCAGGGCGGTCGCCACGGCGCCGCCCAGCATCCCGGAGGCGCCGGTGACCAGGATCCTGCGGCCGCTCACAGTGCCTCCGCCCGCTCGCCGCGCAGGGTCTGCTCCGACCAGCGCGACAGTGCCGCCCGGTCGATCTTGGAGTTGTGGCGGATGTCGGTGGGCAGGGCACGGGTGGTGAACACCGCGGTGACCTCCACACCAGCGCGCTCGCGCACGGCACGGCGCACGGCCTCCTGCAGGGAGGTCTCGGCCGGCCGGGGCCGCCCGGGCGCACCGGGGCGGTAGCCGTCCTCGGTCTCCAGGATCACCACCACCTGCTGGGTGCCACGCGGGCCCACCACCGCGGCGCCGGCACGGCGCACGGTGGGCACGGTCTCGGCTGCGTCCTCCACCTGCACCGGGGTGAACAGTCCGTCGGCGGTGGCCAGCACGTGGGCCGCACGGCCCTCCACCCACAACCGCCCGTCGGCGTCGAGATGGCCCACGTCGCCGGTGGCGTGCCATCCTTCGAAGCGCATGGCGGTGCGGGTGGTGCCGTACAGCATCAGGTAGCGGTCGCGCACGTGGGGGGCGCGGATGAGGATCTCGCCGGTGACATCCGCGCGGTCGGTGATCTCCCCGGTGGTCTCCCCCTCGGCGTCCATGGCGGCGATGGCGACCTGGACGCGGCTGACGGGCCTGCCCACGCACACTCCGGCGCCGGGGCCCGCGTCCTCGATGCCCTCGAGGTCGATGGCGGTGGCGACCAGGCACTCGGTCATGCCGTACGGGGTGAGGGCCGTCGCGTTCGGCATCAGGCCCCGCAGCTCCCGCAGCATGTGCGCGGCGATCGGCGCACCGGCAGAGAAGAAGCTGGGCACACGCGCCAGGGCGGCCCGGCCCGCATCGTCCAGCTCAGAGGCGGTGTTCAGGATGTTCCGCAGAGCGGCGGGCGCGGTGAACACGGCCGGGGAGCCGAGGGCGTCGACCGCCTCGGCCAGGGCGCTCGCGGTGAGCTCCCCGGGACGGGTGATGTCCATGTCGGGCACCACGCTGGGGGCACCCAGGGCCGGGCCCAGCAGCGCGAAGGGCGCGAAGCCCGCGACCAGGCCACGCTCGGGGTCCAACTGCAGGGTGTCGCCCACCGCGGTGAACATCGCGGACATCTGGCGGTGGGTGTACACCGCCCCCTTGGCGGGCCCGGTGGAGCCGGAGGTGAACAGGATCGCCGCATCGGCCTCGGGATCGGGCCAGGGGGCGTCCAGCGGGGCACCCAGGTCCCGCATCTGGGAGCCGGAGGCGGCCAGCTGTGCGACGGAGGTCTCCACGCCCAGCACGGTGCGGTCCACTGTGGGCAGCTGGGCCACGCTGATGCGGCGGCCGGGCCAGCCCAGGGCGCGAGCGCCGACCAGCGCCCGGTTGATGCCGATGATCCAGTCCGGATGGGATCCGATCACGGCGCGGGTGAGGCCATCGGTGCCCAGGCCGGCATCGGCGATCACGGCGACAGCGCCGATGCGCAGGCAGGCGTACAGCACGCCGGTGAGGTCAGCCCCGGGAGTGATGAGGATCGACACCCGGTCCCCCGGCCGGATGCCGTGGGCGAGCATGCCGGCGGCGATGTCCTCCACGCGGCGGTTCAGCAGCGACCAGGAGATCTGGCGGCGCTCGCCGTCGGGTCCGGACAGCTCCACCACGGCCGGGCGGTGGGCATGGGCGGGATCGGCGGCGAGACGGCCGATGGGCTCGCCGACGTACCGCTCGGGGGCCTGCTCGGCATAGGTGGACACGGCGCGGCGGGAGCGCTGCTGCGGATCGGCGATGTCCACGCGGCGCGCGCGGCCCTCGGTGCCGAAGGTGTCCTGGAGCCATCCGGCCACCAGCGTGGCCACATCGGCGTCCTCCCACACCAGGTGGGAGGCCTCCTCGAAGCGGTGCACGTCCGCGTGGGGCACCCGCTCCAGCAGGTCGCGCAGGTAGCGGTCGGAGAAGGTGATGTCGCGCGGGCCCCAGGCGAACAGGGTGGGCACGTGCAGTTCGCGGATGCCCTCGGCGAGCCGCTCGAGGGTGGCGCGTGAGGGGTGGGAGGCATCCGCCGGGATGTCGGCCACGAAGGTCTCGATGCCCTTGCGGCGGGCGCGGCTGCGGTAGGGCGCCAGGTACGCGTCCTGCACCTCGGCGGGAAGTGCCGGCTTGGACAGCGCCAGCGTGGTGCGCAGGAACGTGTCGGTCAGGGAGGTGGAGGCGGGCAGGAAGGCGGGGGTGGTCGCCAGCTGCAGCGCCTTGGGCAGGCTCTCCCCGATCTCCTGATGGATGCCGGTGTTGGTGAGGATCATGCCCACCACGTCGTGGCGGTTGTCCAGCGCCCATCCGGTGGAGATGATCCCGCCCCAGTCGTGGCCCACGGTCACCACCGGCCCGCGCAGGGACAGGGCGTCGGTGAGCAGCGACAGGTCGGTGATGCGGTCCTGCAGGCGACGGGTCACGCCGGTGCGTTCGGACCAGCCCATCTCCAGCTGGTCCACGGCGATCACACGCCAGGGGATGTCCTCGCGCACCAGGCTGCGGTACAGGAAGGAGTAGGTGGGGTTGCCGTGCACGGCCAGCAGAGTGCCGCGGGGGGTGACACCCCGCTCGGCGAGCAGGGGCGCGGAGTCCAGCAGATGCCAGCGGCGCATCTCACCGGCGTGGTCACGCACCTCGAGGGTGCGGGAGATGCGGGGGTCCACGCCGTGCATGGCGGGGACCTCGGGGATCTGGGCGCGGCGTCGGCCCTTGGGGGTCGTGCTCACCATTCCACCTCCATGAAAGCGGTGTTCAGTCCGGAGCCCACGCCGAGCAGCAGCACCCGCTCGCCGCGGGCGATGTTCTGCTGGTGGTTCGCCAGGGTCATCGGCACGGCTTCGGCGGCGATGTTCCCCCAGTCGGGGAAGGAGACCGGGATGCGCTCCATCCCCACTCCGGTGATCTTCGAGAAGTTGCGGGTGTACACCATGGACACCTGATGCGGGATGACGTGCTCGATGCTGCGGAAGTCCAGGCCGGCGTCATTGGCGTCCTTCCAGGTGTCCAAGATCAGGGCGATGCCGTTCTCCAGCAGGCCCGAGGAGTCGGTGCGCATGTCCTGCATGTTGGCCACGCACAGCTCGTGGTGCTGGGTGCCGGCGCGGGACTGCGTGAGCTTGAGGCGGTGCCCCTCGGGATGCTTGTCGCTGGGGCCGATCACGGCGGCGGCCGCCCCGGAGCCCAGGGTGAGGGAGGCGAACTGGTTGTTGAAGTCGGCGCGGGTGGCGGTCTTGGAGTTCAGGCGGTCGACGGTGCCGCGCTGCACCTCCTCGACGTCCTCGGCACCGACGATCAGCGCGTACTGGATCTGCCCGGCGTCGATCATCCCGGCGGCCATGCTCATGGCGTTGACGAAGCCCAGGCAGGCGTTGGTGATGTCGAAGTTCATGCAGCTGGTGGGCATGCCCAGCGAGTGGTGGATGGCGGTGGAGACGGCCGGCTCGAGATAGGGGCGGGACACGGAGGCGTTGATCATCAGGCCCACCTGGTTGCGGGTGATTCCGGCATTGGCCATGGCGCGCTCGGCGGCGCTGACCACACCCTGCCGCCAGCCGTTGTGGGAGTCCTGCCACCAGCGCCGCTCGTACACCCCGGCCACGCGCTGCAGCACACCGCGGGGAAGGCGCAGACGCTTGCGGGCGGGAGTGAGCATCTCGTCGATCTCGTCGGAGGTGACCGTCACGGAGGGCAGAGTCATCTCCACCGAGAGCAGTGAGGCGTTCCTGTGGACGAATTGCGTGTTCCCGTTCCCCATCAGTGTGCACTACCTCGTTCTTCGTCGTGTCTTCGAACCGCGGCGCCCATTGTCCCACCGCTTCCCTGTGACCGGCTCACGGGTGTCCGATCACACGTCGGGCGACAGTTCTCGTCCCGTCGGCGGCTCACACCTCGGTGCCGGAACCCACCGTGTCCGCCGCCGTGGCGTCCTTGGAATCCCGGCCGACCTGAGCATCCCGGCCGTCCTGGGCGTCCTCGAGGTGGTGCCCCAGGTGGTGGCGCGCGAACAGCAGGCACTGGCGCAGCACCTGCTCACGCTGCCCCTCTTTGCGGTACGGGCGCGTGTTGACCTCCACCAGCACCGAGCCGCCCCAGCCGCTGTTGGCCAGGCGCCGCAGCACCTCCGCGCAGGGCTGGTTGCCCTCCCCCGGGGGCAGGTGCTCGTCCTTGGTGGAGTTGCCGGAGCCGTCGGCCAGGTGCAGGTGGGTCAGGCGCTCCCCGAGGCCCTCGATCAGCACCAGGGCGTCGTCCCCGGCGGTCGCGGCGTGGGAGAGGTCCACCGTCACGTGCGCGTAGTCCTCGTCAGTGGGGTCGTGATCGGGAAGGTACACCATCACCTCGCGCACTCCCAGGCGCCACGGGTACATGTTCTCCACCGCCACCGCAACCCCGTAGCGCTCCTCGATCTCCGCGACGCCGTGCACGAACTCCCTCGCGTAGGAGCCCTGCCAGCGGAACGGCGGGTGTGCCACCACGGTGGGCACCTCCAGCTCCACGGCGAGCTGGACGGTGCGCTCGATCTTGACCCAGGGGTCGCCGCCCCACAGCCGCTGCAGGAAGAACAGCGTGGGCGCGTGCAGGGACAGGATGGGCTGCTGGTAGCGCCCCACGTACGCCCGCAGCTTGCGCGGGTCCTGCGAGTCCTCGGGGTAGGAGACCATCACCTCCACTCCGTCGTAGCCGATGCTCTGGGACAGGCGGAAGCACTCCTCCACCCCGGCAGGGAACACGGAGGAGGTGGACAGCCCCACGGGGATGTGCCGCTGCGGCCGCTGCTGCTCGCTGCGCAGATCACCCTCCCTCAGGCGCCGCGAGAGGTTCTCGCGGGCGCTGCGCTGCGCACTGTTGGGGCGGGTGTAGGGCTTGCGCGCCCCGTTGCGGGGCGCGCTGTCGGATGTGCCGCGCTCACGACGTGGGTTCACAGTTCCTCCTCGACGCTCGGATGCGTCCCTGTCAGTATGCCGCGCACGCGGGGCCGGTGGGCGGGCCGGGCGGTGCAGGCTGTCGTGGCCGCACCCCGGCCGGGGCCGCGCCTAGACTCGCCCCATGCGAGTACGTGACCTGAGGGCCGAGGACGCCCGCGCCTACCGGGCGCTCAGCACAGGAGCCTTCGGCGGGCGCGAATCGGCCGAGTCACCGCGGCCGTTCAACCCGGCCGAGACCGCGATCGGCATCGATTCCTCCTCCCTGCCCGGTGGTGTCGACGGGGTGATCGCGGCCGGTGCCCGCATCCGCCACGACCGCATCGCCGTCGGAGGCGGGGTCGCCGCGTGCGGGGGGATCGGCGGTCTGGCGGTGCATCCAGCGCACCGCGGCAACGGACTGTTCGGTCCCCTGCTCACCGCGGTGATCGCGCGCTGCCAGGGAGAGGGCATGGCCTTCTCGATGCTGTACCCCTCCAATCCCGCGCTCTACCGCCGCTACGGGTACCAGGAGGTGGCTCGGGAGACCGAGGTTCAGGTGCCGCTCGGAGACCTGCAGCGACTGCGCCCCGTGGCCGACAGGCGCCTGGTCCCTGTCACCGAGCGGACCATGCCGCGCCTGCGCGCCCTGTACCGGGAGCTGACCTGCGAGGACAACGGCATGCTGCTGCGCGAGGGACCGCTGTTCCCCGAGGGCGTGCCGGGCGACGGCTGGTCGGCGCTGCTGCTGGAGGACGTCGACGGCCGCGACCACGGCTACATCTCCTGGACCCGTGCGGCCGACCACACCTCCGAGGAGGGCCTGGAGGTGCACGAGATCCTCGGCCGCACCCGCGAGGATCTCACCGCCCTGCTGCGTTTCCTGGGCTCCTGGTCCACGGTCACCTCCACCGCACGCCTGCGGCTGCGCACGGAGGACCCGGTGCTGGACGTGCTGCCGAGCGGCAGGCTGCGCCCGGCCCCCGACATGCCCGGCATCGTGATGATGCGCGTGATCGACACAGCCGCGGCGCTCGAGGCCAGGCCCGCGCCCGATGGCCTCGAGGGAGCGATCCTGCTGACGGTCGAGGACCTCACCGTTCCCGAGGGCACCTGCCGGGCCGCCGGCAGCTGGAGGGTCCGGGCGGCAGGTGGACGCATCACCGCCGATCCTCTCCCGCTGTCCTCGGCCGACCCGGCGGCCGGCCCCTCGTCGGGGACCGAGGGGCTGGTGGGTGTGGTGCGCCTGGACATCCACGCCGCCTCGCTGCTGCTGACCGGCGGACGCACCGTGGCCGACGCCCGCCGTCTGGGCCTGGGCGCTGATGCCGATCCCGCAGCCGGGCGCTTCCTCGACGCCCTGCTGGCGGGCCCCCGCCCCTCGGTGCTGGATGCGTTCTGACCCGCCCGCCTCCTCTGCCCCGCCTGCGCCCTCTGCGCCGCCTGCGCCCTCTGCGCCGCCTGCGCCCTCTGCGCCGCCTGCGCCCCCAGACCCGCACCAGTCCCACCGCACCCTCGACCCCTGGAGCACTCCCGCATGGCCAAGCTGCACTTCAAGTACGGAGCGATGAACTCCGGGAAGTCCGACACGCTGATCAAGACGGCGTACAACTACGACGAGCGGGGCCTTGCCACGATTACCGTCAAGCCCGCCCTGGACACCAAGGGCGAGGACTGGGTGGTGGCCCGCGGCGGTGCGAAGCGCCAGGTGGACGTGCTCGCCGCACCCGGGGAGGACATCCGCTCCCACATCCACACCGTGGCCGATGACAAGGGCCTGCGTCCCCTGCACTGCGTGCTGGTGGACGAGTCGCAGTTCCTGGAGCCCGCCCAGATCGACCAGCTGTTCCGCATCGCCAAGGAGGACGGCATCTCGGTGATCTGCTACGGGCTGCGGGCGGACTTCCGCACCCGCACGTTCCCCGGTGCCCTGCGCCTGTTCGAGCTGGCCGACAACATCGAGAAGCTGCCCACCATGTGCCGCTGCGGTTCCCAGGCCGAGTTCAACTGCCGCGTGGTGGACGGTCGTCATGTGTTCGAGGGCGATCAGGTGGCCATCGACGACGGGGCCGCCGTCACCTACGAGTCGCTGTGCGGGGCATGCTTCATGCGCGAGCAGGAGGACGCCGGGGTGCACGTGCTGGGCTGACCTCACCCCCGCGAGGGCCCGGGCCCGATCGCAGGGCATCAGGTGTCCGCGCTGGCCGCGCGGGCACGCAACCGGGGCAGGCGAGGGGCGGACGCAGTGACGGGGGGGGGGGGGGGGGTGGGGCGCCCCCCCCCCCGGGGGCGGGGTGGGGGGGCGGGGCGGTGCAGGCTGTCGTGGCCGCACCCCGGCCGGGGCCGCGC
>NZ_JALXKT010000040.1:0-30244 GCF_025144775.1 Brachybacterium sp. p3-SID957
CGGGGGGGGGAGGGATCCCCGGCCCGGGCCGCTCGTGCTGTGCTCAGATCAGCGCTGTGCTCAGATCAGCGCTGTGCTCAGATCAGCTCACTGGCCCCGATCTGGTCCAGCAGCCACGCGAGCTCGTCGGCCCGCTGCTCGAACTTGCGGTACCGGCCCGAGCGCCCGCCGTGGCCGGCCACCATCTCGCAGCGGAAGATGATCGGCCGCTCGGCCTGGTCGGAGGTGACCGTCTCCCGCAGTCGCGCCACCCACTTGGCGGGCTCCACGAAGAACACCCGGGTGTCGTTCAACGAGGTGGTGGCGAAGATCGCCGGGTACTGCTCGGCGCGCACGTTCTCGTACGGGGTGTACTCCTTCATGTAGCGGTACACCTCCGCGCTGTCCACCGGGTTGCCCCACTCCTCCCACTCGCCCACCGTCAGCGGCAGCGAGGGGTCCAGGATCGTGGTGAGCGCATCGACGAAGGGAACCCCGGCCAGCACCGCCCGGAAGCGGTGCGGGGCCAGGTTCGCGATCGCACCCATCAGCAGGCCGCCGGCGCTGCGGCCCTCGGCCGCCAGTCGGTCCTCGGCCACCCAGCCCTCGGCCACCAGGTGATCGGCCACGGCCACGAAGTCGGAGAAGGTGTTCTTCTTCTCCAGCAGCTTGCCGTGCTCGTACCAGGCGCGACCCATCTCGCCACCGCCGCGGATGTGGGCGATCGCGATCACCACCCCGCGGTCCAGCATCGACAGTCGGCTCGCCACGAACGACGGATCCACGCTGGTCTCGTAGCTGCCGTAGCCGTACAGATAGCCGGGGTTCGTGCCGTCGGCGCTCACCTCACGGCGCGCCACCAGGGAGACGGGGATCTGCGTGCCGTCACCGGCGGTCGCCCACAGGCGCTTCTCCACGTACAGCTCGGGGTCGTAGTTCGGCACCGGGGTGCGGCGCAGGATCGTCGGCTCGGGCTCGTCGTCGGTGCCCACCTCGACCTGCGCAATGGTGACGGGGGTCAGCAGGCTGCCCAGCTCGTAGCGCAGCGCGGTCTGCTCCCAGTCCGGGTTGGCGCTCAGCTCCACCGTGTCCAGCTCGCCGCCGTGTGTGATGGTGCGCGCGGCACCCAGGTCCAGGTCGCCATCGGCACCGCGCGGGATCACCCGCACCCCGGCCAGGCCCTCGCTGCGCAGCTCGAGCGCCACGAACGATGCGAAGGCGTCCGCGGCCAGGATCCGCTCGCCCTCGGCGGCCTCCAGCACGTTCTCCCAGGCCGACGGCTCCTCCAGCGAGGCCACCGCCAGGGCGAACCCCTGGATGCCGTC
This sequence comes from Brachybacterium sp. p3-SID957, assembly GCF_025144775.1. NCBI lineage: Bacteria > Bacillati > Actinomycetota > Actinomycetes > Micrococcales > Dermabacteraceae > Brachybacterium > Brachybacterium sp. p3-SID957. The sequence goes on from NZ_JALXKT010000040.1 coordinate 1,305, forward strand.
GTTGTGCACCACCAGCAGGCGGTCCCCGGCATGCTCGATCGAATAGTCCACGCCGTCGCGGCGGCCCGCGGTGGGCCGCGGGGCGGAGGTGGGGTCGTGCAGGTCCAGCAGCCACACCTCCGAGGTGGTGGTGGAGCCCGCCTGGATCACCAGGGTGGAGCCGTCCCGGGAGCGGCCGAAGCCGATCGAGAAGCGCTCGTCGGTCTCCTCGATCACCAGCTCGTCCTGCTCAGCGGGGGTGCCGATGCGGTGGCGCCAGATCTGGTGCTGGCGCCAGGCGTCGTCCACCCGGGCGTAGAACAGCCACTTCTGATCGGCGGAGAACGCCAGCCCGTAGCCCACACCGGTCACCGACTCGTCGAGGATCGCGCCGTCACCCAGGTCCTTGATACGCACCGTGTACCGCTCGTCGCCGGCGGTGTCCACCGCGTAGGCCAGCAGGTCGTGCTCGTGGGAGGGGACGAAACCGCCCAGCTGGTAGAACTCGGCGCCCTCGGCCTCGGACTGGGCGTCCAGCAGCACCTGCTCGCCCTCGAGCGCGACACCGGGCTCGATCGCGGGCACGCCCCCGGCGCCGCGCGGCAGGTCCGGGTGCTCGGCCACCCGCGTGAAGGCCGGGTAGTCGTGACCGGCGGTGGTGCGGGTGATGTACCACCAGTTGCCGCGGCGCACCGGCACCGACAGGTCCGTCTCCTGCAGATGGCCCACGAACTCCTGGACCAGGGTGCTGCGCAGGCCGTCCAGGTGGGCGGTGCGGGCATCGGCGTAGGCGTTCTCGGCCTCGAGGTGGGCGATCACCTCGGGATCGTTCTTGTCCCGCATCCACTCGTAGGGATCCACCACGGTGTCGCCGTGGAAGACACGCTCGGTGGGGCGCTGGGGCGGGCGGGGTGCAGCAGGGGTCTGGGTGGTCATGGCGCGAGCCTATCCAGCGGATTGCGTCCCCGCCCAACCGATTCCGGGCGGGGTGGGAGCACGACGCCGACACGGTGGGACGTGAGCTGACTCGCGCCCGCTGCCATTGCGTTTGAACGGGTGCTGTACGGGCGGTTACGATCGTCGGCGGTAGCGTGTCCGAGCGGCCGAAGGTGCATCACTCGAAATGATGTGTACGGTGACCCCGTACCGCGGGTTCAAATCCCGCCGCTACCGCTCTTGTCCTTAGGACATGAACGCCCCTGGATCCGTGGTCCGGGGGCGTTCTGCATGGTCCTTCCATGGTCCCGCTGCTCACGGCAGGCCGTCGGCGCATGCGGGCCACCATGCGGACGAATGCCGGCCCAGGCCGTCACCGGAAGCCGCCCACCACGCCGGGACTGTCGTAGCCGGACATCCCCGGGGGCAGCGACTGCGGCCCGGTCAGCCCCAGGTGCTCGCGGCCGGTGTCGGTGATCTCGAACCAGGCGATCGTGTCCGGGCCCGGTGCGCGGCCGCCGATCGCCGTCCACACGCTGCCGATGTGCTCGATGACCTCGGGCAGGCTCAGCTGCCAGGGGGAGAACCTGCCGTCGGTGACGAACCCGGCCCGCAGCTCACCGCGCGCCAGCATGCGTGAGAGCAGGATGGGGCCGCGGCGCTCGAACTCCTCGTCCTCGAGCGCCCCGGCATTGGCCAGCAGCTCCACCACGTGGCCCGGGTGCAGCCAGGTGCCCTCGGCGATCTTCAGCAGGCGCTGCTCGATGCCGCTGGGCTCGGAAGCGGAGAACTCGGCCACCGCCTCCGGGGTCGCGAACACCGGCGGTCCGGGTGGAGCGGCGCAGAGGTGCCCCTTCTCGTCGGCCTCCAGCAGTGCCCGCTGCGGGCCCTCCAGTCGCCAGGGCGTCGCGGTGGTGAGGCGACTCGGCGCCCGTGCCGGCTGAGGACCGGCGCCGCCGCCCTGCAGTGCCAGGCTCAGCGTGCCGTCGGGCAGCATCTCAGCGGTGGCGATCCGCGCACCGATCAGGCGCGGATCGCGCAGGCCGACCGCGTCCTGGTCGAGCAGCTGGATGCGGGAGTGCAGCACCCAGCCGCGGGCGGTCACCGTCCAGGTGCCGCGCGCGGCCACGCGGGTGTGCACGATCGTCTGCCCCGCCAGCACCTCGAGCAGGGGATGGCCCTGGGGTCCAGACCTGCCGGCCATGAAGGGGAGCATGGATCGATTGTGCCGCACCGTGGACAACGCTTCATCCGGGCACGGGCCCGCGGGGCCCACCCCCGCCGACGCTCCCGCGCTCAGCTCTCCCGCACCAGGCGCAGCAGCACCCGCGCCCCGAACCGCACCGCGCCCACGGGGACCCGCTCGTCCACGCCGTGGAACAGCGGCGCGAAGTCCAGATCCGCGGGCAGCTGCAGCGGGGTGAAGCCGTACCCGTCGATGCCCAGCTCCTTGAGCTGCTTGTTGTCCGTACCCGCGCTCAGGCAGTAGGGGAGCACCCGGCAGCCCGGGTCCTCGGCCTCCAGGGAGCGGGTCATCGCATCGATCAGGGGGGACTGGCGTGGGGCGTCCAGGGAGATGCCCACGTGATCGAAGATCACCTCCACGTGCTCCCCGGCCAGCTCCTCCAGCAGCTGCTTGAGGCTGTCCTGGTGGCCGGGCAGGAAGCGGCAGTCGATCGAGGCCTCCGCCACCTGGGGGACCACGTTGCCCTTGTAGCCGGCGTCCAGCATCGTCACGTTGGTGGTGTCCGCGAGGGTGCCGGAGACGAACTGCCGCGCCCCGCCCATCATCGGCAGGAAGGCCCGCAGGTCCTCCTCGTCCCAGCCGATGCCGGTGATCTCGGTGACCCCGTCGTACAGGGCCTGCACCGCTGCGGTCATCTCATCGGGGAACTCGTGCTCGTCGATCGCCACGATCGCGCGGGCCAGGCGCACGATGGGGTTCTCGTCATTGGGCACCGAACCGTGACCTGCACGACCGGTCGCGCGCAGACGACCCCAGGCCAGGCCCTTCTCGGCGGTCTGCACCAGGTAGGCGCGCACGTCCTCACCGCTCGCCTTCTCCGGCAGGGTGATCGAGTACCCGCCCACCTCGCTGATCGACTCGGTGCAGCCCTCGAACAGCTCGGGATGGTGGGCCACCACCCAGCGGCTGCCGTAGACCCCGCCGGCCTCCTCGTCGGCGAAGAAGGCGAACACCAGGTCGCGCGGGGGCTGCTGGCCGGTGCGGGCCAGGTGCCGCACCAGCGCCAGCATCATCCCCACCATGTCCTTCATGTCCACCGCGCCGCGACCGTAGATCATGCCGTCGCGGATCTCGCCGGCGAAGGGATCGACCGACCAGTCCTCCGCGTTGGCCGGCACCACGTCGAGGTGACCGTGGATCACCAGGCCGCCGCGCTCCCGGTCCTCCCCGGGCAGGCGCACGAACACGTTGGGGCGGCCCGGGGCGGACTCGTGCACCACCGGCTCCAGGCCCACCTCGCGCAACAGCGCGACCACGTACTCGGCGGCCTCGGTCTCGCCCTTGCCCCAGGTGGCCGGATCGCCCGTGCCGAAGTTCGTGGTGTCGATGCGGATCAGTTCACGGGTGAAGCGCACCGCCTCGTCCTGCAGGGTGGTCAGCTCGTCAGCGGTGGGTTCGGCGATAGACATGCAGGCATTGTCTCAGGTGAAGGACGCCGTTCCAGGTGAGGGACGACGACGGCGCGGCAACCGCCCCAGGGGCAGCTGCCGCGCCGTGCGCGCCGCGGTACGCCGACCAGGTCGATCCGGCCAACAGTGGGCTCTGGCCGATCAGGCCTGGGAACCCTCGAAGTGAGCGCGCACGAACCACTGGAACTTCTCCAGTTCGGCCGTCTGGCCGATCAGGAGGTCCTCGGTGATCGGATCCAGCTCGCCGGCCAGGGTGATGGCCTTGCGGTTGGAGGCGATCACACCGTCGTACACCGCGTCGATGGCCTTCAGGTGCTCCTGGGTGTCGGCCTTGCCCAGCTCGTAGTCGGACCAGCTGCGGTCCGAGACCAGACGACCGGGGGTGCCGACGGGGCTGGCACCCAGCTGGGCGATGCGCTCGGCGAGCTCGTCGGCGTAGCCGCGCACCAGTTGGACCTGCGGGTCCAGCATCTCGTGGACCGCGATGAAGCGGGGGCCCACCACGTTCCAGTGGGCGTGCTTGAGGGTGAGGTGCAGATCGTTCATCGCGTGCAGGCGGTCCTGCAGGGACTCCACCAGGCGCTGGGAGTCCTCGGTGCCGAGACCGGGAACGGTGTATGCGAGGTCGGCCATGTCATCTCCTTGAAGGTCGTCGAACAGGGCTTGCGCATCGGTACAACGCTGATCGACCGCGCGATGTTCCTCGCCCGTACCATGGCGCTGTTCTGACGACCACGGGGAGGTTCACGGATGTCCAAGCTCGATGCACTGCGCGGGAAGCTCCCGCGCCGCTCGCCAGGCACCCCGAAGCGCTCCGACCAGGCGCGACGCTCAGCCCGCCGCCGCAACGACCCGGCGGTGCTCGCCGCAGGGGAGGCTCTGGCCGACGCCCGCGAGGTGTTCGGTGACCTGCCGCGCGGAGCCGATGCGGACCAGCTGGTCCGTCGGGCCCGCCGCCTGATGCGCCAGGCCGCGCTGGACGAGTTCGCCCGCGAGGGCGTGAGCCTGGTGCAGCTGCCGCAGCAGTGGGGCCGCGCCGAGCTGCGTCGCGCCGACGTGCCCGGCGATGCCGCCTTCCAGTCCTTCGTCAGCGAGGTGCTGGCCGCGATCGACATCGCTCCCAGCCCGCTGGAGCGCGACGACGCCATCGAGCTCACGCGCGCGCCCTCCTCCGCCGACGCCTACGGGCTCTCCCTCGAGGTGGCGGCCGACCTCGCCTCGTTCCTGCTCACTCGGGCGTGGCGGATGGAGCGGGGCGCCCACGCCGCACAGGCCGCCACGGAGCAGGGGGTCGGCCTCGAGGCTGAGCGCGACCGGTCCCTGCCGAGCGAGGAGGAGTACGTCACCGAGCAGGCCGGCCGGATCCGGGAGGAGGTGCGTACCGCGCTCGTGCGCGTGGTGACCGTGCCGCTCGAGCTCAAGGAGGCCGACGACAAGCACCGGCGCATCGAGGAGCGTCGCACCGGCAGGGCCGAGGCGGACGACAGCACCGGCACGAGCCCCCGGGTGAGCGCGGGTGCCGGTGGTGGACGCACCTCCACCGGGACGGCCTGGACCGCAGCGACCTCGAGTGCCTGGGAGCGCTCGACCGGGTCCGTGGACGATGACGGCGGCACCGAGGACGGTGCGCCGCGCCGCGGTATCGCCGAACAGGTCGCCGCACTGCACGGCTTCGCCACCTCCGACACCGGGCGCAAGACCTTCGAGGTCATGCGGACGGTGGGAGAGCGCGCCTTCGACATGTACCAGCAGCGCGAGGCCTCCCGCGAGGACGGCGACGGCAGCGGGGCCGGCGGCAGCGGTCGGACGAGGAAGCGCCCGCCCAGCAGCTGAGTTGCCGGGCCCCGGTCGTGGGCCGACGCCGCGCGCCGTCAGGCCCCGGACTTCTCCCGCAGCTGCCGCTTGATGCGGCCCAGCATCCCGCTCATGCCGCGCAGGCGCAGCGGGCTGACCACCTCGGCCAGGCCCAGCTCGGCGGTGACCTCATCGGGGGTGTCCAGCACCTCGCCCACCGAGCGGCCGTCGAGAGCCTCTGCGAGGATCCCGGCGAACCCCCGCGTGGTGGGGGCCTCCGGTGGGGCGGAGAAGAACAGGTGCGCGGTGGCCTCGCGGCCCGTGCCCTCCACCTCGGTGATCAGGAAGATCGGGGACTGGCACTCCGGTACGGGCTCGAGCAGCTCGGGATGGTCCGCATAGCGCTCCGGCAACTCCGGCAGGCCCTGGGAGAACTCCAGCAGCAGCTGCAGGCGATCCCGCTCGCCGAGGGCGTGGAAGTCCTCGGCGATCTCGCGGAAGCCCTCGGGGAGGGCGTCGGGCCCGGTCGCGGTGGCGTCGGCGCTCATCGGCCCGCGTCCTTCGCGGCAGGCACCTCACCGGGCTCGGTGCCCTGGGCGATCGGCAGGCGCACGCTGTTGCCCCACTCGGTCCAGGAGCCGTCGTAGTTGCGCACGTTCCCGAAGCCCAGCAGGTAGGTGAGCACGAACCAGGTGTGACTGGAGCGCTCACCGATGCGGCAGTAGGCGATCACCGGCTCCGCGTCGTCGAAGGCCAGCTCCTGACGGTAGATCGCCTCGAGCTCCTCGCGGGACTTGAAGCGGCCGTCCTCCTGGGCGGCGCGGGCCCACGGCACCGATCGCGCGGTGGGGATGTGGCCGCCGCGCAGAGTGCCCTCCTGCGGGTAGTCCGGCATGTGGGTGCGCTCGCCGGTGTACTCCTGCGGGGAGCGGACGTCGATCAGCTGCCCGCCCAGGAAGTCCAGCACGTCCTCGCGGTAGGCGCGGATGGGGGCATCATCCCGGTCGACCACGGGATAGCCCTGGCCGTCTGCCGGGGGAGTGATCTCCGGGCGGTCCAGGGTCATCTCGCGGCCCTCCGCCTCCCAGGCGGCGCGGCCGCCGTCCAGCAGGCGCACGTCGGGGTGGCCGAACAGCTCGAACACCCACAGGGCGTAGGCGGCCCACCAGTTGGACTTGTCGCCGTAGACCACCACAGTGGTGTCGCGGGAGATGCCGGAGGCGTCCATCAGCCTCGCGAAGCCCTCGCCGTCCACGTAGTCGCGGGTGACGGGGTCGTTGAGATCCAGGTGCCAGTCCACCTTCACGGCACCGGGGATGTGCCCGGTCTCGTACAGCAGCACGTCCTCGTCGGACTCCACCACCACCAGGTTGCCCGTGCCGACCTTGCCGAGGTTCTCGGCCAGCCAGTCGGTGGTCACCAGCTTCTCCGGGTGGGCGTACTGCTGCAGGGCGGGGGACGGATCAACGGGAACAGTCATGGGGAGCACCTCTCAGGACGGGATCGGATGCCTCCAGTGTGTCACCCGGCGCGGGGGAGGGGGCCAGGCTGTTCGCGCAGCGCGTGAGCAGGTGCGGTCCGTCCCTCGGTGGATCGTTCGCGCGGTACAGCCTCAGTACGCGTAGGCCTCGAAGGTGCGGCGCACCCGGTCCTGCTGGGCCCCGGACGCCAGCAGCACCTGCAGCAGCAGGCGGGCCTTCTGGGGCGGCAGGGCCCCCGCCATCACCGCCCCGTTGGCGATCAGGTCCACCTCGGATCCGGGGTAGTCGTAGTGCCGGGTGGAGGTTCCACCCGTGGCCACGCGGGTCGCCACCACCACCGGCACTCCGGCGTCGGTGAGGGCTCGCACCCGCGGCACCGCATCGGCGGAGACGTGGCCCATGCCGGCGCCCGCGATCACCAGACCGTCGATCGCCCCGGGGGTCAGACTGTCGAGCAGCGCCAGGTCCTCGCCGATGCCGGAGACGAGGCTCGGCACGCGCGGGAGCGTGGCGGGCAGGGCCCCGCCGATCAGGGCGGTGCGGTCCAGCGGCCGGTACACCAGGCGCAGATCCTCCTCGTCCACCAGGGCCATCGGCCCTGAGGGCTCGGAGGCGAAGGCGTCCACTGAGCGGGAGGAGGTCTTGGTGACCCGGTCTGCCAGGTGCACCATCGCATCGAACACGGCCAGCACGCCCAGGCCGCGGGCCGATGGCGCGGCCGCCGTGCGCACGGCGTCGCGCAGGTTCGCGGGCCCGTCGGCCCCGGGGGCGTTCGCCGGTCGCATCGCACCGGTGAGCACCAGCGGTGCCTCCCGGTCCCAGTAGCGGTTCAGCACGAAGGCCGACTCCTCCAGGGTGTCGGTGCCGTGGGTGAGCACCACCCCGGCCGCGCCGCCGTCGACCGCGGCTCGCGCCAGCTCCAGCACCTCGCGCAGGTGAGCCGCGGTCACCGAGGGTGAGCCGACGTTGGCGACCTCGGTATGCCCCACGGCCACACCGTCGATCAGGGTGCGGGCGAGGTCCGCACCGGTGGAGGCATCAGGCGCGGCCCGCAGACCGGTGAGGTCCTGGGTCATGAAGATGGTGCCGCCCAGGGACAGCAGCGCCACCCGTGCCCGCGGTGCGGCGGGCGCCGACATCCCCTGGTCGGGCCCTGGTGCCGATGCCCCACCATCGTGGCCCGGCCAGGCTGCCGCGAGCTCGGAGGCGGGGTCGGTGGGGATTGCTGGATCGGGGGACTGCGCGGTCATGCGGCATCCCCGCCGATCGCGTCCTCGCCGCGGTAGAAGGCCGCAGTGCTCGCGGCGGCCTCGTGCGCCTGATGAGGATCCGCTCCGGTGGCCAGATGGGCCTCCTGCCACAGATCGCAGGTGGCGGTCTGCTTCAGATGGCGGGCGAGCCCCAGCAGAGCACCGTCCCAGCCGCAGCCGGTGGAGGCGGGGCCGAGGATCACGGCGAAGCCCGGGCCGTCCTGCTCGACGGTGCGGGTGACGTCCCTCAGCTGGGTGTCGGTGGTGGCGAGCATGGGGCCACTGTGCCAGGTCCGGCGGGGCTCGTCAGTGGATCCTGTGCAGCATCACGATCACCTCGGCATGCTCCGTGTGCGGGAACATGTCCACATAGCGCGCTGCCACGATCCTCAGCGAGGGCATCACCGCCAGATCCGTGGCCAGGGTGGCCGGATTGCAGCTGGAGTAGACCACCTGCGGGACAGGCGATTCCTGCAGCCAGGACGCGAGCTCCGCACCGATCCCTCGACGGGGCGGGTTCACGATCACCACGTCGGGTGCCCCTGAGTCCGGCACGGCGCCGTTCCCGCCACCGAGGGCCCCCGGGGACGGTTTGGGCCCGCCATCAGTGCTGCAGCCCGGTGCGCTCTGTCGGCGCGCCCACGCGGTGGCGTCCTCCGCGAGGAACCGCACGTCCAACCCCTCCGCCTGTGCGGCCTCCCGTGCCCCCTCAATGGCCTGCGCGGAGGCCTCCACGCCCGTGACCTCGGCCGAGGGCACGGCGCGTGCCACATGCAGCGCGAAACCGCCCAGCCCGCAGTACAGGTCCCACACCCGCAGGTCATGCGCGGCGTCCGTCGCCGCCGGGGCCCTGCGCGTGGCAGCCTGGGCCCTGCCCGCGGCAGCCCGTTCGAGGCCGACACCGGCGTCCGCGATCCAGGCCGCCGCCTGTCGGTACAGCTCGCCGGCCACCTCCGTGTTGGTCTGCAGGAACGACTGCGGTCGGGCCTGCAGGTCCACGTCCCCAGTGCGCACACCGATCGAGGTGCTGCCCGCCAGATGGATCTCCTGCTCGCCCTCGACCGCGGTGGTGTGCGCGGGATGGATGTTGGCACTGACCCCCACCACCGAGGGGTGCGCCTCCAGCAGACGCGGAAGGTGCTCACGGATCCTCGCCAGGGCCTTCTCGCTGCGCAGCACCAAGCGCAGGTGGTGCTCGGCCTGGGGTGTGACGGTGACCAGCACGTTCTTGATCTCGCCGCGTCGACGCGCGATGTCGTACGGCGGGACCTGCGCTCGACGGATCAGCTGCTTCGCGCCCTGCAGCACCTCCTCGACGCCCGGCGGGTACAGCGGGCAGTCGGAGAGGTCCGCAGTGGTGGGCTGGCCGGGCAGCCCCAGCACGGGGCTGGCGGCGGTGCCGGCCACGGCCATCTTGCCGCGGGACCGGAACCCGGCCTCCGGGCCCAGGATCGGTGGTGCCCACGGATCCGCCACCTCGGTGTGCACGAAGGGAGCGAGCAGTTCGCGGATCCGGGTGCTCGCTGCGGCGACCTGACGCTCACGCGGGATGTCCAGAAGCGTGCAGGAGCGGCACTCCCCGGCGTCGAAATGATGGCACTGCACGCGCTGGAGTCTACGGGCGGCCCGGGTGGCCCGGGCGAGGCCAGGGGGTTGGCCTCCGGGGGTCGGGCTGGCCGTCGCCGAGCCGTGTGGCCCTTCTTTCGGGACTGAGAGCCGGGCGCATCTGAGAACCAGAAATGGTTCTGAGGTGCGCCCCGCTCTTAGAGCCAGCACAGGCCACCGGGCAGGCGTCCCGTTTCGCACCGGGTGGGAGTCGTGCTTCCCGCCGAGTGGGGGCCCGCTGCGCACCGGGTGGGGTCTCGCTTCGCACCGGCCAGGAGACGCGCTTCTGTCGACCATCGGCGGATGCGCCACGGCGCGGAAGATCCACCCCGTCTGCCGGGTGCTGCGACGGCTGATCGACGAGCAGACCGCTGTGGCGGTGGGGTGATCAGGACCGCTCTCGTGCGGCGCGCGTGGTGCGGGCCGTGGCCTGCGCGGTCCACGGGTCCTCCGGCCACGGGTGCTTCGGGTAGCGGCCGCGCATCTCCTTGCGCACCTCGCGGTACGGTCCGTCCCAGAAGGACCGCAGGTCATCGGTGACCGCGAGCGGTCTGCGGGCCGGGGACAGCAAATGGAACAGCACCGGCACCCGATCGCCCGCCAGACGCGGGGTGTCCGCCAGACCGAACAGCTCCTGCAGCTTGACCGCCACCACGGGCCTGCCCGCCTCGTCGTCCGGATCGGGGTAGTCGATCCGTGCGGTGGAGCCCGAGGGCACCGCCAGCCTCTCCGGCGCCAGCTCCTCCAGGCGCGAGGCCTCCGGCCACGGCAGCAGGCCGCGCAGCGCCGCCACCAGGTCGATGCGGTCCAGGGCGCCGCGGGCGGCAGGCAGATGAGGGGCCAGCCACTGCTCCACACCCTCAAGCAGCGATGCCGCATCCATGGCGGGCCAGGGCGCGCCCAGTTCCCGGTGCAGCAGGCCCAGCCGAGCCCGCAGGGCCGTCGCCGCAGGTGTCCACGGCAGCACGTCCAGGCCCTGTCGGCGCACATGGTCCAGCAATGCGGGAGCAGCGTCCCCAGGCGTGGCCGACACCGGGGTGCTCGCCAGGATGATCGCTCCCAGACGACGCTCCTGTCGCACCCGCACGGCGCCGTCCTCGAGGCGGGCGGTGCGCTGCTTGACCAGCAGGGGCTCGCCGATCTTCAGGGCGTCCTCCTCGTCGAGGGGAGCAGCGGTACGGATCACCGCGCCGGTGCCGTCAGCCGCCCTGCCCTGTGCCCGCTGCACCTCCCACACCGCGATCCACTCGTGCCCCAGCAGACCGCTGCCCTCCGGCAGAGCGGCCCGGGTCCCCGAGGCCAGCAGGTACGACCGTGAGGTGCCCCCGGCGCCGTTGGCTGATCGCTTGGGACCCGTTCCCGTGTGTTGCGCTCCCGTTCCCGTGTGTTGCGCTCCCGTTCCCGTGTGTTGCGCTCCCGCTCCCACGCGGCGGGCGATCCGCTCAGGCCTGCCCAGGGCCAGCACCGCACCGATCAGCCCGGCCTCGTCGGCAGCGGCGAGCAGCGGGGCCGCCCCGCGCCCGTCCCCGCCGCCTCCGGTGTCCCCGCGTGCGATCCGGGACAGACGGTCCGCCTCGCGGCGCCAGCGCCCCGCACCATCGCCGCGGCCCGACCGCAGCTCGCGCAGCAGGCGCGGCAGGTCGGCGCCCACGGGCCGATGATCGTCCGAGACCGCTGCGACCACCTCGGCGACGAACCGGGGCCCGTCGGACCCGGGCAGCACACGCGCGGTGCCCGACCGGGGCCGTGCCTCGCCCCGAAGCGTCCGGGCCCCGTCCAGCAGCGCCCGCGCCTCCCGCACCCCCACGGGCATGCCGGCCACCCGGGTCCCGGAGGCCGTGGGGTGGCCGTCAGCATCCACCAGCCCGAGGGAGAACAGGGTCTGCTCGGCCTGCGCGATCTCCCGCTCCGGGGGTGGGGTCAGCAGCGGCAGACCCTCCCCGCGCGGGGTTCCCCAGCAGGCCAGCCACAGGGCGGCATCGGTGAGGTCGGTGGCGGTGATCTCGGCAGGGGAGTGCGCTGGCATCCGCCCCAGATCGGCCTCCGCATAGGCCCGGACCGCGCGGCCCGGCCCCAGTCGCGCGGCGCGGCCGGCGCGCTGCTGCACCGACGCCTGCGAGGCGCTCACCGTCACCAGGCCCGTCATGTCCCGTTCGCGGTCCCGGCGCACCTCGCGGGAGAGGCCCGCATCGATCACCAGGTGCACGCCCGGCACGGTCAGGGAGCTCTCCGCCACCGCGGTGGAGACCACGATCCGTGGAGGATCCCCCGGGCCACGACCGGAGGTGGCGCGGTCCTGCACCCGGGCGGGAAGACGCCCGTGCAGCGGCAGCACCTCCACCCCGTCCACCAGCGCGCCCAGGCGGGCCACCACCTCGTCCACCTCCCGGGCGCCGGGCAGGAACACCAGGGCGTCGGTGCCCGAAGCACGCTGCTGCGCGGCGGCGGTGCGGGCCACGTGGTCCAGGAACTCCCGCGTCACCCCGCGTACGTCCAGGCGGGCCGACGGCGACGGCGCGTAGGCCACGTCCAGCGGGTGCAGCACGCCGGGCACCTGCACCACCGGGGCGCCGCCCAGCAGGGCCGCGACCGCCTGAGCGTCCACGGTGGCCGACATCGCCCCCACCAGCAGGTCCTCCCGCAGCTGGCGCACCTCGGCCAGCATGCCCAGCAGCAGGTCCGTCTCCAGGGACCGCTCGTGCACCTCGTCCAGCACCACCGCCGCCACCCCGGGCAGCTCCGGGTCGGCCAGCAGGCGGCGCAGCAGCACCCCGGGGGTGAGCATCTCGATCCGGGTGTCGGCCGAGACCTGACGCTCGCCGCGCACGGTGAAGCCGACCGGGCCGCCCACGGCCGAGCCGTCCAAGGAGGCGATCCGACGAGCGGCCGCGCGCACTGCGATCCGGCGCGGCTGCGTGACCAGGGTTAGGCCCGGAGTCCCGGTCTCATCGGCGTCGGCGGTCACCTCTGCGACCAGCGCCGGCACCAACGTGGTCTTGCCGGTGCCGGGTGGGGCGGTCACCACCAGCCCCCCGCCGCGCGCAGCCTCCACGATGTCGCGGCGACTGGCGGCGACCGGCAGCCCGGCGCCGATGGCGTCGAGGTCGAAGCGGTGCACAGGGCTCATGCCGGGCACGAGGCGGCAGGGGCGAAGGGCCGCGCGGGGGGTGGGTTCACGGGGCGGCCGTCCGCAGCCACACGGATGCTCGGCGCAGCGGGGTCAGTCGATCAGGTCGAACTCGACCTGATCCTGATCGCTGCACACGCTGGTGATGGAGATGGTCCACAGGTCCAGGCCGATGGTCTCCCCGATCGCGGCGTCCTCGACGGGGCGCGGCTCACCCTCACCGATCGTGACCGTCAGCTGCGCCTTGTCGCCCTCGATACCCGTCAGTTCGATGACGGGGACGTCCCCGCCGCGCTCGGGAAGCTCCGGGGTGGCCGGTGCATCGGCGCTCACCAGGTGTGCACCCTCGTGAGTGCACGGCGCGGGGGGCTCGAAGCCCTCCGGGGCCGGGGTCACCTCGATCGGCTCGACCGGTACGGCTGCCGCCGTGCGGCCCCCGCCGTCCGATGGCTCCGTGGCATCCCCGGCACCGCCCTGATCGGAGGCGTCCGCGCCGCCGTCGTCGGAGGCCACTGTGCCGTCGGTCGACGTCGGATCGGGATCCTCGCCGGTGCAGCCGGCAGCCAGCAGGGACACCGCCAGCAGGGCGCCCGCGAGGCGGACGGGTCGGGTGCTCAGGGGACGGCGCAGGAGTGCCATGGACGGGGACCTCTCGGACGGGGACTGCCTCGCGCGACCGCGAGGAGGGCCAGCGGTGGCGAGTAAGCGGCTCGGGCGAGCGATCGACTCGCACCGCCTACGCTACTGGAAGGCCCGCCGGATCCGACTCCAGGGAATCGAGGTGCACGCCCATGCCGCCACGCCATGAGGGCCCCGGCCCCCGCCCGCCCGGACCTGGCGCCCGCGCATCGGGTCCAGCATCCGGTGCGCCCGGGGCCACGCCCCGTGCGCTCGCCGGGCGCTCCGCGCCGGCCTCCCGTGTGCGGCCGGTGGACTACACCGCGGTGCCCGGCCGGCGCCCGCCGGCCGAGCTTGACGCCGCGCCCGGATCCCCGCCGGCCGAGCCGGACGCCGCGCCCGGATCCCCGTCGGCCCCACTGCCGGCATCCCGCACGCGCCCCCGCACCATCGAGCTGCCCCGGCCCCTGCCGGGCCCGCCGCCGGAGGCCGTGCACACCCTGGACGCCGCCGACGAGCGTCCCCTGCGCAGGCCGCTGCGCATCCGGGAGGAGCTGATCCGCACGGTCGGACCGACAGATCTGGACGTCGAGCAGATCGTGCTGGCCGTCGCCGACCCGGAGGAGGCCTGGACCGCCGACGCCGGCACCAGCGACCACTTCCGGCGGGGCGACGCGGTGGTGCAGGTGCGTCGGGCAGACAACACCGTGATCGGCGTGTTCCCCCTGCGCTACGCCCTTGCGGTGCGGCCGTCGGAGTACGAGCCCGCAGCGGACATCGCCGAGGACGCCGCCGGCCCCAGTGCCCGCGGGGGCCGCGGCACCCGACACCCCACCTCGCACCGGGAGCTGATGGCGCGGATGCGGGAGGCCGGCTTCGTGATCGCCCCCGGCTCCACCCACTACAGGGTCTCCCACCCGGACCATCCGGGCCTGTTCGTCCCCCTGGCCTCCACGCCCTCGGACCGCCGGTACACGCGCCACGCGGTCACGCAGATCCGGCGGGTGTTCGGCATCGACCTGCGGCGCTGACGGGCTGCTGGGTCAGGGCAAAAAGGTGCCCCGGCTCGTCCCCACGAGCCGGGGCCATCCCTTTCCCCCGCGTCACGGATAGGCGCTGCCCGCCTCCTCCTCAGTCAGCGGTGCGCTCCGGTGACGCGATGGGGAACAGTAGACGCCTCGATCCAGGAAAACCTCTGAGGCGTTGCTGTCCGTTGTCTGGGAGGGACGATGGGGGCGTTTCTCCTGCAGTCCGTGGCCCCCTCACCCCAGCGGCCCGTGGCCTCACTCCCGCGGCGGGCGGTCCTCCATGACGCTCAGCGAGGTGTGCCCGAGCGCCCGCAGCAGCTGCACCAGGCGGTCATAGGCCACCGAGCCCGCGATCGCCCGCATCACCAGGACGTCGTTCGAGGGGCCGGGATCGGGGCCTGGATCGCGGCCGGCCTGTTCGGGTGCCGGGGGCGCGCCGTCGGGCAGACGGCGCATCCAGGCCAGATCAGCCCGGGCGATCTGCTGCATCGGCGCGGCGTAGGTGAGCAGCACCTCCGGCCCGGTGGGGGCGCCCTGCTGGTCCAAGCCCTGCAGCAGCTCACTCAGGGCGCGCCGTGGCGCGGAGTCGATGTCGGGCCAGCCCAGGTGCTGCAGCAGGGGCGCGATCGACGGATGCTCGGGCACGGAGTCCCGCTGCCGCGTGGGCGGGCCGTCGTCCACGCCAAGGGTGATCGACTGGGCCTCCCGCAGCGCCCGCAGCAAGCCCTGATCGGGGTCGTCCAGGATCGCGGTGAGCCGGCGGATCCGAGCGATCGGCGCACCCACCATCTCCCGCAGCACCTGGATCAGCTGCAGGCGCTCCACATGCCCCTGCCCGTACTCCTGCCGAGTGGCGGTCACGTGCTCCCCGGGCGGCAGCAGGCCCTCTCGACGGTAGTACTTGATCGAAGCGGCAGACGTGCCGCTGACCTGCGCCAGTTCGGCAAGGAGCATCGAGACCTCCGCAGTGGGGGACGTGCGGTGCCCGCCGGCCGGGCGGGGGTGAGCCCCTCCCTTCCGGTCCCCGGGATAGTGCGAGGACCAGCAACTATCCTGATGGCGCCGCCTTGGATAGCCACACTATCGTGCGGGGCATGGACGCCTTCACACCCATCGTCATCCTCCACGCCATCGCCGCCACCTACGTGCTCGTCCTCGGCCCGCTGCAGATCCTGCGCCGACGCCGCGACCTCGCCCACCGGATCGTCGGCGTCACCTGGGTGGCAGCGATGGTGGTGGTGTGCGTGAGCAGCTTCTGGATCGCCCCCGACGGCTTCTCCTGGCTGCACGCGCTGGCGATCTGGACCCTGCTGTGCATGGTGTTCGCCATCGCCGGCATCCGGGCTCGCAACGTGCCGATCCACCGCGGGTTCATGATCGGCTCCTACCTGGGCACGCTCACGGCCTTCGCCTTCGCCGCACTCATCCCGAGCCGTCTGATCCCCCGTCTGCTGGTCAGTCAGCCCCTGGTCGCCGTGGGCACACTGCTCGGCGTCGCGGCGATCGCGCTCGTCTTCCACTTCTCGGTGGTACGGGTCGCAGGGCCCGCTCGGACGCGGTCCCGCGCGGCGATCTCACCGACCGCCTGAACCTGCAGGGCGACGCGGCCGAGGCCGGGCCGGGTCGAAGCGGACCGCGACCGGCCAGGTCGATCCGGTGTCGGGGCCCGGCTCACTGAAGTGGGAACTCCACCTCGACCCCGTTGGTGCCGACGGGATCGGCGTAGGTCAGCCTGCTGATCGTGGTGCCGGGCTCGACATCGACCCACAGGCGCGCCTCCGCCGTCTCGCCGACAGGGATCTGCGGACCGGCGGTGGTGTACTCCCCGTAGCGGATGTTCAGCTCGGTGCCGTCCTGGTCGTACACGCGGAAGTTGTCACTGGCCAGTCCGATCTCCACGTCGTTGTTGTTGGTGATCTCCACCTACGTGCCCAGGAAGATGCCGTTCTCGGGGGAGATGACGCCGTTGCTGGTCTCCAGCTCCGAGGCCTCACCGGAATCCACGAACCCCATGGTGATGGAGCTGGTGGTGCTGGTGGGATCGTCGGTCGGCTCATCGGTCGGCTCATCGGTCGGATCGTCCGCGGGGTCGTCGCTCGTCGGACCGTCGCTCGGATCATCCGTCGGCTCATCGGTCGGGTCCACCGGCTCCCCGCCCCCATCGTGCTCGAAGACTGTGCTGCAAGCCTAGGGAGAGCGGTTTGTGCGGTCGATGGGGAGTACTCCCCGTCGGCAGCGCGTCGCGGGTGGTTCGAGCGACCGTCCGTCGGCCAGACCACTCCGTGCTGGGGCCACCGCTTGCGCTCGCGCCCGGTGCACCCCGCGCGGGGAGGCGCCGCCTGGGTTGGGACTGGGACGGGTATGTGAAAACCTGGGGCGCACCACCGCCCGGACCGCCCGCAAATGGAATCCTGCCGCTGCGTCCGTCGCGACCTCGAGTCCCGTGGCGCGGACGGTGCCGAGGAGACGTCACCGATGCTCGTCAAGCTGCACGATGCGCTGAGGCTGCGCACATCCCCCACCATCTTCTTCGCCTCCGCCGGGGTGATCATCCTGTTCGTGATCGCCACGCTGGCCTTCACCGAACCCCTGGACAACGCCGTGTCCGCCGGCTCCGACTGGCTGCTGACCAACGTCGGCTGGTTCTACATCCTGGGCGTGACCGTGTTCCTGGGATTCCTGATCTTCATCGCCCTGGGGCGCTTCGGTCGGGTGAAGCTGGGGCCGGACGACGCACCGCCGGAGCACTCCGGCCCGGCCTGGTTCGCGATGCTGTTCGCCGCGGGCATCGGCTCGATCCTCATGTTCTGGGGCGTCGCCGAGCCGGTGAGCCACTTCGGCGACCCGCCGCGCGGCGAGGCGCTGGGCATCGAGCCCGGCACCTGGGAGGCGGCGCGCGAGGCCATGAACTTCACGTACTACCACTTCACCCTGCACACCTGGACGATCTTCGCCCTGCCCGCCCTGTGCTTCGCCTACTTCATCCACAAACGCAACCTGCCGCCGCGGGTGAGCTCGATCTTCCAGCCCATCCTCGGCAACCGCATCCACGGCCCGATCGGCCAGTTCATCGACGTGGTCGCGATCGTGGGCACCGTGTTCGGCGTCGCTGTCTCGATCGGCCTGGGCACCCTGCAGATCAACGGCGGCCTGAACCAGCTGTGGGGCGTGCCCGAGAGCGCCGGCTGGCAGCTGATCATCATCGGCGTGGTGGTCGGCATCGCCCTGATCTCCGTGAGCCTGGGCCTGGAGAAGGGCATCAAGGTGCTCTCCAACTTCAACATCGCCACCGCCGTGGCGCTGATGATCTTCGTGCTGGTCGCCGGAGGCTCCACGCTGTTCATCCTCAAGGGCACCATCCAGTCATTCGGCAGCTACCTGATGAACCTGCCCGAGCTCGCCCTGTGGAACGACACCTTCGCCGACACCGGCTGGCAGAACACCTGGACCGTCTTCTACTGGGCCTGGACCATCACCTGGTCACCCTTCGTGGGCATCTTCATCGCCCGCATCTCCAAGGGACGCACCATCCGCCAGTTCGTCTCCGGCGTGCTCGCCGTCCCGGCCGGCTTCTCCGTGATTTGGTTCGGTGTGTTCGGCCTGGCCAGCATCGACATCGAGCTGAACGGCGAGGGTGGCCTGGTCGAGAGGGTGGTCGAGGACGGTGACGTGCCCGGGGCACTGTTCGCGTTCCTGGAGCACTACCCGGCCGCCGGGGTGCTCTCCGTGATCGCGATCATCCTGGTGGCCATCTTCTTCGTGACCTCGGTGGACTCCGCCGCGCTGGTCACCGACACCATGGCCAACGGCCACGAGGACTTCAACCCGCTGGGCCAGCGCATCTTCTGGGCCCTGGCCATCGGCCTGGTCACCGCCACCCTGCTGGTGTTCTCCGGCACCGGCGGGCTGGAAGCGCTGGAGTCCACCATCATCCTGGTGGGCCTGCCCTTCTTCGTCATGGGCTTCTTCCAGATGTACGCCCTGTACCGGGCGCTGCAGGAGGACTCCGGTGAGCTGCCGCAGATGCGCACCCGCGAGTGGAAGAAGGTGCTGCCGCCCGAGGAGTACGAGCGCCGCCAGGACGAGGACGAGCACGACACCACCGCCGTGGTGGTCGAGCCCGAGGCCGCTGGGGACACCCCGACGATGCGGGACCCGTACCTCGAGCACGGCGATCCCAAGAAGCCGCAGGCCGGCACGCACCCGGCCCGCACCGGCAGCTCCACGCCTCGCCACCCCCGCGCCGCCGGACGCTGAGGGCCCGCCCAGGGCCTGCTGGACACCGAACTGCGCTGACCTGCGGGCCCGCTGTGGCGGGCAGCCGAGGAGACGGCGCCGGAGAGGCTGATCCTCAGATCCGCTGCTCGTGGGCGCGCGTGTCGGTGGTGCTCTGCTCGACGGCGGGTGTTGCCGCAGTGCGACGGTAGAACGCTGCCAGCATCGCGCCGGAGAGGTTGTGCCAGATGGAGAACACGGCGGCCGGGAGGGCGGCCACCGGGCTGAAGTAGGCGGCGGCGAGCGTCGCGGCCAGGCCCGAGTTCTGCATGCCCACCTCGATGGAGGTGGTGCGGGAAGCGCGCACGGGCTGGCGCAGCACGCGGGCGAACCAGTAGCCGATCAGGTAGCCCAACCCATTGTGCAGGATCACGGCCAGCAGCACCAGGGCCCCGGCCTCCACCACCTTCTCGGCGCTGCCGCTGACCACGGCGAGCACCACCAGCGAGATGCCGGCCACGCTCACCCACGGCAGGATCGGCAGGATCACATCGACGATCCTCGAGAACAGCAGGCGCAGCACCAGGCCCGCGATCACGGGGATCAGCACCATCTTCACGATGTCCAGCGCCATCGGACCGGCCTCGATCGGCAGGTAGGCGCCGGCCAGCCACAGCGCCAGCAGCGGGGTCAGCAGCGGTGCCAGCAGGGTGGAGATGGAGGTCATGGCCACCGACAGGGCGGTGTCGGCCTTGGCCAGGTAGGTGATGACGTTGGAGCTGGTGCCGCCGGGCGCACACCCCACCAGGATCAGGCCGGCCGCCAGCTCGGGGGAGAGCTGCAGCAGCGTGGCGACGCCGAGGGCCACCAGCGGCATCACCAGGTACTGGGCGACCACGCCGATCAGCACCGGCAGGGGCCTGCGCACCACCAGTGCGAAGTCCGGAATGGTGAGGGTCAATCCCATCCCGAACATGATCACGCCCAGGAACACCGGCACGTAGGAGGCGATCGACTGGCCGGCGGCCGGGACGAAGAAGCCCAGCGCGGCCGCAGCCAGGATCAGGGCAGGGAACACCGTCACGGCGATGCGTGCGGAGCGGTCCTCCCGCTTCTGGGCGGCCGGGTCCTTGGGGGCCGACGGGTCACGGCCGACGAACCCGCGACCAGCGGAGCCAGGATCGACGGGGCCAGGATCGGCCGTACCGCTATCGGCGCTGGCGACCGGGCCAGTGCTGGAGGTGTTGCGGTCGGCGTCAGCAGCGGGGGACGAGGAGGGGGTGCGGGGATCGTTCACGCGCGAACCCTACGACCCTAGGCTCATCATGTGCGACTCCGTCTCACAAACTGATCTCCGGCGCGCTCAGTCCTGCGAGGCGCGCTGCCGGGCGGGCACCGGCCACTCGTGCACGGGCATGCCGGAGTCCACGCCCTCGCGGTACAGCCGCGTCATCGATGCCAGTGC
Source organism: Brachybacterium sp. p3-SID957 (assembly GCF_025144775.1). Lineage (NCBI taxonomy): Bacteria > Bacillati > Actinomycetota > Actinomycetes > Micrococcales > Dermabacteraceae > Brachybacterium > Brachybacterium sp. p3-SID957. The sequence goes on from NZ_JALXKT010000040.1 coordinate 21,458, forward strand.
CTCTGCGCGATCAGCCCCGCGCACCTCCAGGGAGGTCACCGTGTCGATCTGCCAGCGGGCGCCGTTGCGGCCGGTGCGGGCGCGGCCCCGCAGCACCTCGCCGTAGCGCTCCACCACCTCGGCGTCGGCCCCCAGGTCCCGCAGGCCCTCCACCGCCTGGGGGATCAGCTGCTCCAGCAGAAGGTCCGCCACCCGCACCCGGCCGATGCGGGGCCACCTCACGCGGGCCTCCAGGCCCCAGCGAGCGCACTGCTGGAACGACTCGTCGGCCTGTTCGAAGCTCATCCGCGACCACAGCGGGCGCCGCTCGTGCATCAGGGTGTGGATCAGTCCGTAGAAGAACGCTGCGTTGGCGGCCATGTCGATCGGCGTCGGTCCCGCGGGCAGCAGGCGGTTCTCCAGCCGCAGGTGCGGCACCTCGGTGCCCGGGTCGTAGATTGGCCGGTTCCAGCGCCACACCGTGCCGTTGTGCAGCATCAGCTCGTGCAGGCGAGGGGAGGCGCCCGCGGTCAGCAACGGCTCCTCGGTCATCGTGCGGGACTCCGGGATCAGTGCCGGGAACAGCCGCACGTTCTCCTCGAACAGGTCGAACATCGAGGTGATCCAGCGCTCCCCGAACCACACCCGCGGTCGCACTCCCTGCGCCGCGTATTCCGGAGGACGGCTGTCCAGGGCCTGCATGAACGTGGGCACCCGGGTCTCGTGCCACAGGCGCCTGCCCATCAGGTACGGGGAGTTCGCGGCCAGAGCCAGCTGGGGCCCGGCCATCGCCTGGGCGGCGTTCCACCCAGCGGCGAACTGCTCCGGCGGCACCTGCAGGTGCAGCTGCAGCGAGGTGCAGGCGGCCTCCGCGCCGATCGAGTCGAAGGTGGCGTCCAGGCCCTTGCCCTCGCCGTCGATCCGCAGCTGGATCTCCTCGCCGCGGGCCTGCATCACGCTGTTCTCCAGCGCCTCGTAGCGCGCACCCGGAGAGCGCCACTGCGAGTCGGAGAACAGGTCCTCGGTGATGGTGGGCAGGTGGCCGATGGGGATCACCCGCGCGCCGTGCTGCTGCGCGGTGGCATCCGCCCGGGCCAGCAGGGCGGTGAGGTTGTCCTCCAGCTCCCGCAGGCCGCTGCCCGCGGGGTGGGTGACCGGCAGGTTCACCTCGAGGTTGAAGCGGCCGATCTCATGGACGTACTGCTCGTCGTCGAGACCCTCCAGGATCTCATCCACCAGCAGGGCCGGGCTCATGTCGGTGATGGAGGCCAGGTTCATCTCCAGCTCCACACCAACGGTCCCCTCGTCCACGAACTCCGCCGTGTCCAGGAAGGTCTCGAACAGGTCCAGGTTGCGGCGCAGCTCCCGGCGGTACCGGGTGCGCTGGGAGCGGGTGTACTCCTTGGCGGCGATCTCTTGGCCCATGGCTGGTTCCTCCCGCGGTTCAAGGTCGCGGCCCGACGCAGAGCGCCGACCCGCTGCGCACCGAGTCTATGCGTCAACCAGGCAGGGGCGGAGGGCCGAGGCGACCGATCGGACAGCGGTGCGGGCCGCCGGGGCGGGGCCCTGCAGCCTGGGGCTTCCCGCCCGTCGCGGTCCGCCGAACTATGCTTCCGGCGTGGACACGACGACCCTGAACGCCGACCCCGCCTCCACGGACCCCTCAGCGAGCACCCCGCCCACCAAGGCGGTTATCCTCGCGCGTGGGCTCGGGACAAGGATGCGCCGGGCCGACGACAGCGCCCACCTCGATGAGAAGCAGGCGCAGAGGGCTGCCAGCGGGGTCAAGGCGCTCATCGACGTGGGGCGTCCCTTCCTGGACTACGTGATCTCCGTGCTGGCCGATGCCGGCATCACCGAGGTGTGCCTGGTGATCGGCCCCGAGCACGATGCCCTGCGGGAGTACGCGGGCGCCATCAGCGGAGGGCGCGTTCAGGTCACCACTGCCGTGCAGGCTGAGCCGCGCGGCACCGCCGACGCCGTGGCCGCCGCCCGCGAGTTCGCCGGCGCCGACCGCGTGGTGGTGCTGAACTCCGACAACTACTACCCGCTGGAGTCGCTGCGCGCTCTGGTCGCAGCCCCCGGCAACGCCCTGGTCGGCTTCGACCGAGCCGCCCTGGTGGAGCGCTCCAACATCCCCGCCGACCGCATCGCCGCCTTCGCGCTGGTGGCCACCGACGAGGCCGGCCACCTCACCGACATCGTGGAGAAGCCCGACGCGGCCACCCTCACCGCCTACGGGCAGGACGCCCCGGTGTCCATGAACGCCTGGCTGTTCACTCCCGCCGTCTTCGACGCCTGCGACCGGGTGGAGCCCTCCTCCCGCGGCGAGCTGGAGATCATCGACGCGGTGCGCACGCTGGCCTCCGAGGGCCACCCCGTCACCGTGGTGCCCGCTGCCGTGGGCGTGCTGGACATGTCCTCCCGCGGGGACGTGGCCGCCGTGCAGCAGGCCCTGGCCGGCGTCGAGGTCGTGCTGTGAGCGCAGCGCCCGGAACTGCCGCGCTCAGCCACCACGGCCCCGTCGGCGACCCGCAGCCCGCCCGTATCGAACCTGCTGGGGAGGAGAGGGGCGTGCACGGCCTGCTGTCCTCCCGGGCTGAGCCCCGCCAGCAGACGGCCTGGTTCGTGCCCGGTCGCATCGAGGTGCTGGGCAAGCATACCGACTACGCAGGCGGCCGCTCCCTGCTGGCCGCCGTGGACCGTGGCCACACCGTCACCACCCGCCGCCGCGAGGACCGCCTGATCGTAGTGACCTCCGGCGCCGCCGAGGACGAGGTCGTGCTGGACCTCGACGATCCCGGATCGCGACGCGAGGACGACGGCTCCGGGCACTGGGGCGGGTACGTGCGCACCGTGGTGGAGCGACTGGATGCCAACTTCCCCGGGCGACTGGTGGGGGCGGACATCTCCATCACCTCCACCCTGCCGCTGGCGGCCGGCATGTCCAGCTCCTCGGCCCTGGTGGTGGGGCTGGCCCTGGCCCTGATCGACCTCACCGGCATCGCCGCCGAACCCGCGTTCCGCGCCGCGATCACCACCCCCGAGCAGCTCGGCGAGTACCTGGGCACCGTGGAGAACGGACAGACCTACGGCAGCCTGGGCGGGCATCGCGGCGTGGGCACCTTCGGTGGCAGTGAGGACCACACCTCGATGCTGTGCGGCCGCGCCGACGCGCTGGTGCAGTACTCCTTCTGCCCCGTGCGCCACGAGCGCACCGTCACGTTCCCGCAGGACCTCGCCCTGGTCGTGGCGGTCTCCGGTATCGACGCCGCGAAGACCGGCGCCGCGCGCGACGCCTACAACCGGGTGTCCCTGGCCGCCTGGGAGCTGATCGACCGCTGGCGTGTGGACACCGGTCGCCGCGACGACCGGGTGCTGGCCGATGCCCTCGCCTCCGGCCCGGCCGCCCGTAGGCGACTGGTCGAGTACGCGGGAGATGACGCGTACCTGCGCGGTCGCCTCGAGCAGTTCATCGCCGAGTCCGAGCGCCTGGTGCCTGCCGCCGCGATCGCCCTGGAGGAGGGCGACCTGGAAGAGCTGGGCCGCCTGGTGGACGAGTCCCAGCGCGGCGCCGAGGACGGACTGGGCAACCAGGTCCCCGAGACGGTCGACCTCCAGCGCACCGCCCGAGAGCTGGGCGCCCACGCCGCCAGCGCCTTCGGTGCCGGGTTCGGCGGCAGCGTGTGGGCCCTGGTGCCCACCGAGACGGCCGAGCAGTTCGCCCAGCAGTGGCTGGACCTGTACCGCACCCGCCACCCGCATGCCGCCGGCCGCGCCTCCGTGCTGGTCACCCGCCCCGGCTCCTGCGCGCACCAGGTCGACGTGCAGGCCGGCTGAGCCCGCGCCGGGATCAGAATCGAGCGCGGGTGTGTCAGCATGACGGCATGACCTCTCCTGTGCCGCCCTCGTCCCTGTCCTGGCCCACCGGCGCCGCCGTGCTCCCCGTCTCACAGGTGCGCCCCGTGCTGGAACGCCTGGAGTCCCTGGCCCGCACCAATCCGCGCGACCTCACCTGGATCCCGGGCCTGGCGCAGGAGGACGGCGAGATCTCCGCCGATCCGCCCCCCGCCCTCGAGCAGATCGTTGATGAGTTCGGCGGGATCGCGGTGCACGGCCGGCGAGACCTGGACCTGCTGATCGACGAGCGTGGCGACATCGGCCCGTACACGATGCTGGGTGAGGCGACCAGCTACTACCCCCTGTACGAGGGATCGGACGTGGCGGTCGTACTGACCCTCGATGAGGATGGCACCCCCGGTGCCGTGTACGGCATCGGCGAGGACCTCGCCCTGCGCCTGGCCGCGCTGGACCTCCCCTCCTACCTGCAGCGCTACGCCGACGCCCTGGAGGCAGCGGTCTCGGGGATCGACGCGCGGCTGCGGGAGCTGTACGACGAGGACGCCCTGGAGGATGAGGAGCTGCGGGCCGATGTGGGCGAGCAGCTGCTGGATGCGCAGCTGTACGCCGCGATCCTCGGCATGGGCGAGCAGGACGATGCGGCTGCGGTGCCGCTGCGGCCCCTCGGAGGCGATGCGGTGGCCGATCCGCTGCCAGCCGGCGGCCCCGCGGCCGACGGCTCGGGGGCGGCCGATGGCCATCCTGGCTCAGCCTCCGAGAACGCCCCCGCTGGTGCCGTCGCTGTCGTCGATCTGCGCGGCGCGGCCCCCGGCGCCATGGTGGACGTGATGGACGCCGATCTGCCCGGAGACCCGTTGGGGCAGCAGGTGGAGTGGCGCGACGGCGGCCTGTTGGTCTACGTCGTCGCCGAGTAGCCACCGTCGCCCGTGCGCTCCCACAGGGCGCGCAGCAGCCTCTCGTCCAGGTCGTCCAGCCGTGAGCGCTCCTCGCGCTCCGGGTGAGGGCCGTGTACCTCGCGGTGCAGCTGCTCCATGCGGCGGTCCAGCTGATCGGCCACGGTGGCCGCATCGGCCAGGCTCTGGGCCAGATGGTCCGGCACCTGCCCGTCGTACTTGTAGTAGATCTTGTGCTCGAGGCTGGCCCAGAAGTCCATCGCGATGGTGCGGATCTGCACCTCCACCGTGGTGGGCACCGGCCCGGTGCTCAAAAACACCGGGATCCGGATGATCGCGTGCAGCGACTTGTACCCGTTGGGCTTGGGCTGGGCGATGTAGTCCTTCACCGTGACCAGCTCGATGTCCGTCTGTGAGACCAGATGCTCCAGCACCGTAAAGGTGTCGGCGATGAAGCTGCAGGTGATCCGCACCCCGCCGATGTCGGTGATCCCCTGCCGGATCGCCTCGGGGGTGAGGTCGATTCCGCGGCGCATCGCCTTGTCCAGAATGCTGGCCGGGGACTTCACCCGTGAGGTCACGTGCTCGATCGGGTTGTAGCGGTGCAGGTGCAGGAACTCCTGCCGGAGGATCTCGATCTTGGTGAGCACCTCGTCCACAGCGAACCCGTACTCCATCTGCATCCGAACGAACTGCTCGCGCAGGCGCTGCAAGCGCGCCAGCGTCTCGGGATCCGGCATGCCGCGGCGCTGGGCGAGAGATGGCGACTGCTGCGGGGTGGACACGGGGCGAACTCCTGGTGACGGCGAGGGCAAGACTTCGCTGACGATGCTCAGGGAATACCTCAGTCTCCCAGCCCCGACCGTGTGTGAGCAGGGCTTTTCAGGCTCTTCGCAGTTGAGGGTGTAGCGGACGTCGCTGAGGAGTCGGCGCGTCGGTGAGCGGATAGGGGTCGAGGTCTTCCCGGTGGGTTGCGTCAGAACTCCCATCATCGGAGGACCTCGACCCCTATCCCACGAGCGACGCGCCCACGACCTCTACACCCTCAACTGCGAAGAGCCGCGGACGTTCACCGTGCGCGAGTTCGCCCGGCTTTCCGCAGCTGTCGACCCTGCTGAGCTGGACGCTGCGGCGGGCCCGGACGCGCGACCTGCGGAACGGCTCGCTGCACTGGTGCCGCTTGCCTCGCGCGAGCGGGCGCAGGTGCCGGCCAAGCTGGACGACATCGTCGACCCGTACCGGCGGCCGGACGAGGTGTACGAGGAGTCGTTCGCTCAGCTGACGGAGGCGGTGCGGAGGATCGCGCAGGTGGTGCTGGGCGTGCGGACGTCCTGACATACGAAGGACGCGAAACCGGGCTCGCCGACCGCTTCCGTCTCAGGCGCCCGGTCCCGCAGCCAGCTCTGCGGTGGACCGGCGAACCACGAGGTGCGCGGGGACGACGGCGACCGCGGGTCGATGGCCATCGCCAGCGGCCGGCGCCCCGACGACGTCCATGAGCAGTTGCACGGCCAGCTCCCCCGCCCGCCGGGTCGGGCCGTGGACGGTGGTGAGCGCCGGCGCCGTGACATCGGCGATCGTGTCGTCGCATCCGATGACGGACACCGTCTCGGGGACCGCGACGCCCGCGTCCGCGAACCCGACGAGCAGGCCCTGGGCGAGTGCGTCGTCGAAGGCAACGACCGCCGTCGCGCCGGCGGCGAGCACCTCGGCGGCGGCGGCGTGCCCCGCCTCCTGGCTCGGTCGCCGGTGCGGCAGCACGGTGAGCCGCAGGCCCAGCTCCGCCGCGCCGGCGCGCAGGGCACGCTCCCGCTGACCGTTGGACCACGACGTCGCCGGTCCGGAGGCATAGGCGACGCTGCGGTGCCCCAGGCCCGCGAGGTGCTCCAGCGCCTGGCGCATGCCGGGCGCCGAGTCGATGAGCACGTGCGGCAGCTCGGAGATGTCCCGGTTGACGAGCACGAGGGGGCGCCGGCGGCCCACCTCCACGATCTGGTCGGCGCTCATCCGGGACGAGACGAGGATGACGCCGTCGGTCTGGGCGCCCAGCTGCTCGACCAGCCCCGGCTCGTTCGCCGGGTCCTCATCGCTGTCGGCGATGACCGTGGTCAGCCCGTGCGCGGCGGCCGCGGCCTGCGCTGCTCTGATCAGCGGCGGGAAGAAGGCGTTGGCGATGTCCGGCACGACCAGCCCGATCGCGCCGCGCCGGCCCGAGCGCAGACCCCGGGCGTAGACGTCGGCGACGTACCCCAGCTCACTGGCCGCCGCGCGCACGCGCTCCACGGTCTCCGGGGCGAGCAGCTCCGGACGGGTGAAGGCCCGCGAGACCGTCGACGGCGAGACGCCGGCACGGTCCGCGACGAGGCGCAGGGTCGGTCGTCGTCGAACGCTCACAGGCCGCACTGTAGTCCTTGACATGCAAACGTTTGCATGGCAATGTCAGCGGCATCACTCGGACAAGGAGGTCAGCATGGGTGTTCTGGACTGGGCCGTGATCGTGGCCTACTTCTTCGTCATGGTCTGGATCGGGCTGTGGGCCAAGTCCCGCATCTCCGACTCCAGGGACTTCTTCACCGCCGGCGGGCGGATGCCGTGGTGGCTCTCCGGCATCTCCCACCACATGTCCGGCTACTCGGCCGCCGTCTTCGTCGGCTACGCCGCGATCGCCTACGACGAGGGCTTCGTGCTGTACGTCTGGTGGGCGCTGGGCATCACCTTCGCCGTCACGCTCGGCGCCTTCCTCTTCGCCCCCCGCTGGCCCCGCCTGCGGCAGCGCCTGGGCATCATCTCCCCGCTGGAGTACCTCAAGATCCGCTACAACCTGCCCACCCAGCAGCTGCTGGCGTGGAGCGGCACGGCGCTGAAGGTCTTCGACGTCGGCGCCAAGTGGACCGCCATGGGCATCCTGCTCAACGTCTTCGCCGGCGTCCCGCTGGTCTGGGGCATCCTGCTCACCGGCAGCGTCACGCTCTTCTACTCCACGATCGGTGGGATCTGGGCCGACGCGCTCACCGACTTCGGGCAGTTCGTCATCCAGCTCGTCGCCGGCGTCGTCATGTTCTTCGTCGCGGTCTCCGCGCTGGGCGGGGTCTCCTCCATCTGGACGATGTGGGACGACCTGCCCGAGGGCAACGCCGGGTTCTTCAACGGCCAGTACACCGCCCTGTTCGTCGCCGTCTACCTGCTCATCAACACCCTGAGCTACAACGGCGGCACGTGGAACCTGGCCCAGCGGTACATCTCCTCCCCCTCGGGGAGCACGGCGCGCAAGGCCGCGTTCCTCTCCGCCGGGCTCTACCTGTTCTGGCCGCTCGTCCTGTTCTTCCCGATGTGGGCCGCCCCGATCCTGCTGCCCAACCTGGAGGACACCAGCCAGTCCTACGCGCTGCTCACCCTGGAGCTGCTGCCCGCCGGCCTCGTCGGGCTGGTTCTCGCCGGTCTGTTCTCCCACACGATGGCGATGACCGGCTCGGACGCGAACGCGATCTCCGCCGTCGTCACCCGCGACATCATCCCGGCGCTGCGCCGCGGCGCCACCGCGCTGAGCGAGCGGACCGAGCTCACCGTGGGGCGGATCGCGGTGTTCACCTTCATCGCGCTGTCCATGGTCATCGCGCTGACGGCGGACAACTTCGGCGGCGTGCTCGGGCTGATCATCACCTGGTTCGGCGGGCTCGTCGGCCCGATCGCGATCCCGATGCTGCTCGGCATGCTCCCCGCCTTCAAGCGCTGCGGGCCGGGCGCCGCGATCAGCTCCTGGGCCGTGGGCCTGGCGGTGTTCGTGCTGACCAACTTCGTGTTCAAGTCCTCCCTCCAGGAGCTGTCCCCCGACCAGGTCACCGCCGTGAGCGTCGGTGGGCCGGTGGTCTGCGCGCTCATCACCTTCCTCGTCGTCGGCCTGGTCAAGCCCTGGCGCAACGACGCCGCGTACGCGCTCGTCGACTCCCTCGACGGGGACCTCGACGAGGCGAGCATCGCGCGGCTCGAGCAGGAGCGGCGTGCGGGCCGTGTCTGACTCGCGCCCGGCTCACGCCGTGGCCGCCCCCCCCACCCC